>JAGOVZ010000169.1 GCA_018060485.1 Ottowia sp.
AACTCGATCATTTCGCCGGCGCCGACAAACAGCACCTTGATCTCGCGCAGGTCTTCAAACAGGTTGCCGGCCAGGCGCACGGCGGCGGCGGCCATGCTGATGGAATGGGCGCCGATTTCGGTCGATGAACGCACCTGCTTGGCGACGGCAAAGCTGCGCTGAAAGAGCTGGTTCAGCGTTTGGCCCAGCGCGCCCGCATCCTCAGCGGCGCGCACGGCGCTTTTCATCTGGCCCAGGATCTGCGGCTCGCCCAGCACCATGCTGTCGAGTCCGCTGGCAACGCGAAAGGCGTGGCGGGCGGCCTGGTCGTTTTGCAGCACGTAGGCGTGGTCGCGAAGGGCGTGCGCGGGCACGTCACCCGCCTGCGCCAACCAGCCCAGGGTGTGGTCGATCTGCACGTTGTCCGACGCGCAATACACCTCGGTGCGGTTGCAGGTGGAGAGGATGGCGGCTTCAGGATGACGGGCATGCGACTGGCGCAGCCCGGCCAGCGCGGGCGCCATCTGGTCGAGCGCGAACGCAAACCGCCCGCGCAGATCGAGCGGTGCGGTGTGGTGATTGAGTCCCAATGCCCAGACGGCCATGGCGGCGATTATAAAATTGAGGGCGCGTTCGTGGTTCCCGATGGGCTTCGGACTTGACCCGCATCAAGAACCCTTCCCATGGATCTCGTGGATTTCATCTGGCACCTGGTCGGTTTTGTGCTGCCAGCGCTGGCCTTGGCGCCGGCGGTGGTGCTGATCGCGCGGTTCTTGGGTCGAAAAAGCCCGTCCGCGCGCTCTCTGCAAGCGCAGCTAGCTATCAATTTCGCAGTCTGCGTGGCGGTGCTGCTGGCCGGCCTGGCGCTGACCGGGCACGACGGCCGCATGCTGACCTACGCCGCGCTGGTGCTGGCAAGCGCGACGACGCAGGTGCTGCTGTCGCGGCGCAGTTGACCGCTTAAGCCGGGCTGAACAAATCCACCCGGTCGGTCACGATGCCGTCGGTGCCCAGGGCGATCAGGCGCTCTGCAGCCCATTCGTCGTTCACGGTGTAGCTCAGCGCGCGCATGCCCATGGCGTGCACTTTGGCGACCAGCGCCGCGTCCCACAGCGCGTGGTTGCAGACGATGGCGGCGCACTTCAGTTGTTCGGCGTAGCCGAAGCAGCCGTCCCACAGCGTGTCGAGCAGCAGCCCGCGCGGCAGGGACGGGGCGGCTTGCAGCGCGCCCAGCAGCGATTCGGGGCGGAAGGAGGTGAGCAGCGGTGGCACGGCTGCGCCTTGCCACAGGCGGGCGGCGGTTTCTGCAACGACTTGGCCGGTTTTTTCTTCCAGGCCAGGCGTCGGCTTGATCTCGATGTCGATCAGGTGCTTGTTGGCCAGGCACCAGCGCGCCAGGTTCTCAAGCGTCGGAATCGGTTCGCCGGCAAACGCGCGCGAATGCCAGCTGCCGGCATCCAGCTGCGACAGCGCGCCCCACGCCAGATCACCCGCCATGCCGGCGCCGCTGGTGGTGCGCTCCAGCGTGCTGTCGTGCAGCAGAAAGGGCACGCCGTCGGCGGACAGCTTGGCGTCGCATTCGGCCATGCGGTAGCCGTGCGCGGCGCCGTGTCGAAACGCGGCCAGCGTGTTTTCCGGCGCCAGCCGGCCAGCGCCGCGGTGGGCGATCCAGAAGGGGTAGGGCCAATCCGTCATCGCGCAAAGATATCAAAAATCATAGCTGCTCGCGCTGGACAGACAAGCGCTGGAGGCCCATTTGGCTTGAATTCTCGCTGCCATCAGTCGATCGCCAGCGCGATCTTGCCGAACTGCTCGCCTGATTCGAGTCGGTCGAGCGCGGCGTGCACCTGATCCAGTGCGAAGGTCTGCTCGATGACCGGGCGCACGCCGTGGCGTTGGCAGAAAGCGAGGAGGTCGTGCAGCTCACTCACCGTGCCCAGCGTGGAGCCGATCACGCGCAGCTGGCGGATGAACAGGCGGCGCAAATCCGCGCCCGGTTGGTCGCCGCTGGTGGCGCCGCAGGTGACCAGGCGGCCGCCGCGCACCAGCGACTTCATGGCGGCGGGCCAGACGGCTTCGCCCACGTTCTCGAACACGACATCGACACCGCGACCGCCCGTGGCGGCCAGCACGGTTTTGGCGATGTCTTCTCGGCTGGCGTCGATCACATGATCGGCGCCGAGCGCGCGGGCTTGTTCGAGCTTGCCGGCGTGGCGCGAGGTGACGATGCAGCGAGCGCCCAGCGCCTTGGCCAATTGCAGCCCGGCCAGCGACACACCGCCGCCGATGCCGAAGATCAGCACCGTCTCCCAAGGCTGCATCTGCGCTTGCGTCACCAGCATGCGCCAGGCGGTCAGGTGGTTCACGCCGATGGCCGCGCCTTCGGCAAAGCTCCAGTCATCCGGCAGCGGCAGCACATTGCGCGCCGGCACGCTGACGAACTGCGCAAAGGTGCCGTCGCGGTGCTCGCCGATCAGCTGGTAGTGCGCGCACAGCACGTCGCCGCCGCGCAGGCAGAACTCACAGCGCCCGCAGGCGATGCCGGGGTGCAGCAGCACGCGCTGGCCGGGCTGCAACAGCGCATCGCTGGCGTCGATCTCGTCAATCACGCCCGCGCCATCCAGCCCCAGGATTTGCGGCAAGCGGTGCGTGATGCCGGCGCCGCTGTCGCGCATGTACAGGTCGACCCGGTTGAGCGTGGCCGCGTGCAGCCGCACCCGCACTTCGCCCGGTGCGCGCTCAGGGCCGGGGCGCTCGCCCACCTGCACCACGTCGTTGCCGCCATGGCCGGTGATGAAGGCTGCTTTCATGTCATTTTGGCCGCCAGCGCTTGCCAGACAAGCGCAAGCAGCTATCAAAAATATAGTTTTGTCAAGACTCGATCCGGCGCCCGCTGGCGGCGTCGAAGCCGTGCACGCGGTCTTCCAGCGGCACCACGTGCAGCGTCTGTCCCGACGCGGGTGGCGCTTCGGTCTCGTGCATGCGCAGAATCGTCCACGGGCCTTGCGCGCCGCCCAGGTGGCCGTAGATCAGCCGCTCGGCGCCCAGCATTTCCACCGTTTCGACCTGCAGCGGCCAGCCGCCCGAATCGACGACGCGCAGGTGCTCGGGCCGCACGCCCAGCACCACGCCCTCGCGCACGCCTTCGACACCCGTGAGCAGGTTCATCGGCGGCGCGCCGATGAAGCTGGCGACAAAGGTGGTCGCCGGGCGGTGGTACACCTCTTCCGGCGTGCCGAACTGCTCCATGCGGCCGCCGTTCATCACCATCATGCGCTGCGCCAGCGTCATCGCCTCGACCTGGTCATGCGTGACGAACAGGCTGGTGATGCCCAGTTCGCGGTGCAGTTTTTCGATCTCCAGCCGCGTCTGCGCGCGCAGCTTGGCGTCGAGGTTGGACAGCGGCTCGTCGAACAAGAACACCTGCGGCTGCCGCACGATGGCGCGGCCCATGGCCACGCGCTGGCGCTGCCCGCCCGACAGCTCGCGCGGCTTGCGTTGCAGATACTGACCCAGTTCCAGAATCTTGGCCGCCTTGTCGACTCGCGCCTTGATTTCTTCCAGCGGGACCTTCTTGATCTTCAGCCCGTAGGCCATGTTGTCGAACACGCTCATGTGCGGGTAGAGCGCGTAGTTCTGAAACACCATGGCGATGTCGCGCTCGGCCGGCTCCAGCTGGTTGACCACGCGCCCACCGATGCTGATGGTGCCGTCGGTGATTTCCTCCAGCCCCGCCACCATGCGCAGCAGCGTCGATTTGCCGCAACCCGAAGGGCCGACGATGACGACGAATTCGCCGTCCTTGACTTCGGCGTTGACGCCATGGATGACCTGATTGGCCTTGGGGCCGGTGCCGTAGCGCTTGATGACGTTGTTGAATTCGATCGCCGCCATTCGTTATTTCTCGGTGTCCACAAGGCCCTTGACGAACCATTTCTGCATCAGCACCACCACCAGCGCGGGCGGGATCATCGCCAGGATGGCGGTGGCCATGATGACGTTCCATTCGTTGGCCGCATCGCCGCCGGCAAACATGCGCTTGATGCCCATCACGATGGGGTACATGTCCTCGGTGGTGGTCATCAGCAGCGGCCACAGGTACTGGTTCCAGCCGTAGATGAACTGGATGACGAACAGCGCCGCCATGCTGGTCTTCGACAGCGGCAGCAGCACGTCCTTGAAAAAGCGCAGCGGGCCGGCGCCGTCGATGCGCGCCGCCTCGGTCAGCTCGTCGGGCACCGTGAGGAAGAACTGGCGGAACAGGAAGGTGGCGGTGGCCGAGGCGATCAGCGGCAGCGTCAGGCCCGTGTAGCTGTTCAGCATGTTCAGGTCGGCCACCACCTTGTACGTGGGCAGGATGCGCACTTCCACCGGCAGCATCAGCGTGATGAAGATCATCCAGAACACCAGGCCGCGGAACGGAAAGCGGAAGTACACGATGGCGAACGCCGACAGCATCGAAATGGCGATCTTGCCCACGGCGATCACGATGGCGGTGACAAAGCTCACCCACAGCATGCGGCCCGCGGGCGGAATGCGGCTGCCATAGCTGGTTTCGCCGCCGAACAGCGCCAGGCGGTAGGTGTCGACCAGGTGCGAGCCGGGCAGCAACGACATCGGCACGTTCTGCACGATCTCGGCCGAGGTTTGTGTGGAGGCGACAAACGCCAGGTAGACCGGAAAGCCGACCGCCAGCACGCCCAGCAGCAGCACGGTGTGGGCGATGGCGGTGGTGCCGGGGCGGTTCTCGATCATGGCTGGCGTCCGCTGGGGGCTTGCAGGGCAGGCAGGCTCATGAGTAGTTGACCTTTTTCTCGACGTAGCGGAACTGGAACACCGTGAGCGCGATGACGATCACCATCAGCACCACCGATTGCGCGGCCGAGCCGCCCAGGTCCAGCCCTTTGAAGCCGTCGAAATACACCTTGTAGACCAGGATGGCCGTGTCCTTGCCCGGCCCGCCGTGGGTGGCCGCATCGACGATGCCGAAGGTGTCGAAAAACGCATAGATCACGTTCATCACCAGCAGGAAGAACGTGGTGGGCGAAAGCAGCGGAAACTGCACCGTCCAGAAGCGCCGCCAGGGGCCGGCACCGTCGATGGCGGCGGCTTCAATCAGGCTCTTGGGCACCGACTGCAGGCCGGCCAGGAAGAACAGGAAGTTGTATGAAATCTGCTTCCACACCGCCGCCATCACGATCAGCGCCATGGCGTGCGTGCCGTTCAGCAGGTGGTTCCAGTCGAAGCCCACGCGCCGCAGCGCCCAGGCCACGACGCCGATGGAGGGTGCGAACATGAACAGCCACAGCACGCCCGCCACCGCCGGCGCCACCGCGTAGGGCCAGATCAGCAGCGTCTTGTAGCCGGTGGCGCCCTTGATGACCCGGTCGGCCATCACGGCCAGCATGAGCGAAATGACCAGGCCCAGCACCGCCACCAGCACCGAAAAGATCAGCGTGGTCTTGAAGGAGGCGAGGTAGCTGGCGTCGTTGAACAGTTCCACGAAGTTGTCGATGCCGACAAATTCGGTGCTGGTGCCGAAGGCGTCTTCGCGCAAAAAGCTCTGGTAAATCGCCTGCCCCGCCGGCCAGAAGAAAAA
>JAGOVZ010000036.1 GCA_018060485.1 Ottowia sp.
AATCTCGATCTCGTAATCGAGCAGTTTCTGTCCATCGACGATCGCCAGGCGGCGCTCTTCGGCCTGCGTGGCGTTGATCAGCATCCGTTTCATGATGCGTTGTCCTTCAAATCAAAAGCAGTCAACGACTCCGCGAACGGAGTCCAAGATGCCGTGGACGGCGCAACGAAACGGCGGGAACTGCCTTGGACGACTGACTGAGGCGTAAGGCGCTGCGGTGCGCGCGCCTTCATGCCGCTGAACGGGTGGTTCAGCGGCCGGGGTCAGGCGGGCTGGCGAGGATGGGGGCGAGGGGTGCAGGCACCGCAAACACTACATAAAACGTAGCTGCTTGCGCTTGCCTGGCGGGCGCTGGCGGCGTCATTGGCTTGAAAAACGCAAGCCGCAGCCAGCGTTTCAGGACCATCATCATTGCCATCAGCACCACGTGTGTCTCGCTTCGATCCGACCCGCAGGCTTGGCCCGCTGGGGGCGCGGCCTGCCGGTCATGGGGAATTCCGTATTCAGTGTTTCATTGCGTCGGCCTCAGGGCCTGCGCTTTTCTTGGCGGGCCTGCCCGATTCGTGGGGGCGGGGCGCTTTCTTGTGCAGACGTGGCATCGACCTTTTTACCGGCAGCCGCTTGCGGACGGGTGGAATAGACTACCTGTTCATTCAGGCGGTGACTTCCATTTCAAATTCAACCACTTACGGCCGGTTGCCAGTGAATCGCATTATAGGTGCCAAAGCCGATAGCGCCGGGCCTCAGGGCAAACCCGAGGTGGGTTGGCTGGAGGTGGATGAAGAGAGCGCCGGCCAGCGGCTCGACAACTTCCTGATCCGCCACCTGAAAGGCGTGCCCAAGACCCACGTCTACCGCATCATCCGCTCGGGCGAGGTGCGCGTGAACAAGGGGCGCGCGGCTGCTGACACGCGCGTGGCCGCTGGCGACCGCGTGCGCGTGCCGCCGGTGCGCGTGGCGGAGCGCTCGGCCGACGCTGCCACCGCGCCGGCGCGCGAATTCCCCACGCTGCTGGAAGACGATCACCTGATCGCCCTCGACAAACCCGCCGGCGTGGCGGTGCATGGCGGCTCGGGCGTTAGCTTTGGCGTCATCGAGCAATTGCGCCGCGCGCGGCCAGATGCGCGCTTTTTGGAACTGGTGCACCGGCTCGACCGCGAAACCAGCGGCATCCTGCTCATCGCCAAAAAGCGCAGCGCGCTTAAAAATCTGCAAGACCAGTTCCGCGAACGCGAGACCGGCAAGACCTATCTGGCGCTGGTGCTGGGCGACTGGCCCGACAAGCTGAAAGTCATCGACGTGCCGCTGCGCAAGTACCTGCTGCCTGATGGCGAGCGCCGCGTGCGCGTCACGGCCAAGGACGACCCCGAAGGCATGCGCTCCATCAGCCTGGTCAAGGTGCGCGAGCGCCTGCCCGGCTTCACATTGCTTGAAGTGACCATCAAGACCGGCCGCACGCACCAGATCCGCGTGCACCTGGCCAGCCAAGGTCATCCCATTGCGGGCGACGACAAATACGGCGACTTCGAGCGCAACAAGGCGTTGCAAAAGCAGGGCCTGAAGCGCATGTTCCTGCACGCGTGGCGGCTACAGTTCACGCATCCGGCGGGTGGCGCGCGGGTCGAGTTGCATGCGCCGCTGCCGCCCGATTTGCTCTCTTTTTCAAAGCATTCCCCGCAAGCTGCATGAACCGTCCGCGCCAATTCGACCTCATCTGCTTCGACTGGGACGGCACCCTGTTCGATTCCACCGCCATCATCGTGCGCAGCATCCAGCAGGCGGTGCTGGACGTGGGTGGCGCCAAACCCACGGACGAAGCCGCGTCCTACGTCATCGGCATGGCGCTGATGCCCGCGCTGGCGCACGCCGCGCCCGACGTGCCGAAAGAAAAATACCCGCTGCTCGGCGAGCGCTACCGCCACCATTACCTCGCGACCCAACACGACATCAGCCTGTTCGACGGCGTGCTGCCCATGCTCGCCGACCTGAAAGGCCGCCACCATTGGCTGACGGTGGCCACCGGCAAGAGCCGGCGCGGGCTGGACGACGTGCTGGCCTCGCGCCAGCTGCACGGCATCTTCGACGGCTCGCGCACGGCCGACGAAACGGCGGGCAAACCCGATCCGCGCATGCTGCACGAGTTGATGCGCGAATTCGGCGCCGACCCTGAGCGCACGCTGATGATCGGCGACACCACGCACGATTTGCAGATGGCGCGCAACGCCGGCGTCGCCAGCGTCGGCGTGAGCTACGGCGCGCACGAGCCGCACGACTTCGGCGCTCTCGGCCCGCGCTACATTGCCCATTCGGTGGCCGGCCTGAATCGCTGGCTGGCCGAACACGCCTGACTCACTTTTCGATAGCTGCCTGCGCATGATTGATGAGCGCTCCGACCTGATTCCGCTTTGCAACAGCGCCGACTTGCAAGAAGGCGGCCTGGCGGTGCCGTTCGACGTCGTCTACGGCGGCCAGACGCTGCGCGCCTTCGCCATCCGTTTCGAGGGCTTGGCGCACGCCTATCTCAACCGCTGCACGCACGTGGCGATGGAGCTGGACTACCAGCCCGACCGCTTTTTCGACGACACCGGCCGCTGGCTGCTGTGCGCCACGCATGGCGCCGCTTACGCGCCCGACACCGGCGACTGCGCTGGCGGCCCGTGCCGCGGCGGGCTGGTCAAGGTCGATCTCAGCGAGTTCGATGGCGTGGTGCACTGGCGCACCAATCACCTGCTGCAGCCGCTGGCCTTCTGAAAACCCTCGCCCGCTGCTTGATCGGTCACGAACGAGGGCGATAATGACCGCCACCGCTTATCTGGATTGCGCTGACAGCTATGGAAAATGAAGTCACCCTGGACGCCAAGACCCTGCACTGGGAACGCGAGGCGATCGAAAAACTGCTGATGGCCGACCTGCGCGAGCGGCGCGCCGCGCGCCGCTGGCGCTTGGTCAAGAGCCTCATCTGGATGCTGCTGTTCGGCGCGCTGATCTGGCTGCTGGTGTCGGAGCGGCTGCCCGGCGCCGCGCCCACCACGCCGCACACCGCCATGGTCGCCATTCGCGGCGAGATCGCCGACACCGGCGAAGGCAGCGCCGAAGCCATCCTGCCGGCGCTGCGCAGCGCCATGGAAGACGACGGCGCCAAGGCGCTGGTGCTGCTGATCAATTCGCCCGGCGGCAGCCCGGTGCAGGCCGGCCTGGTGCACGACGAAATCCTGCGGCTGCGCAAGCTGCACGACAAGCCGGTTTACACCGTGGTGGAAGAAAGCTGCGCCTCGGCCGCCTACTACATCGCCGCCGCCAGCGACCAGATCTTCGTCGACAAGGCGAGTCTCGTCGGCAGCATCGGTGTGCTCATCAACGGCTTCGGCTTTGTCGGCACGCTGGACAAACTGGGCGTCGAGCGCCGTTTGATGACGGCGGGCGAGAACAAGGGCTTTCTCGACCCTTTCAGCCCGCAGTCCGACAAGCACCGCGAACACGCGCAGAAGATGCTGGACCAGATTCACCAGCAGTTCATCGCCGTGGTGCGCAAGGGGCGTGGTGATCGGCTGAAGGAAACGCCGGAGACGTTCAGCGGCCTGTTCTGGACCGGCGAGCAAGCCGTGCAAATGGGCCTGGTCGACCACCTGGGCAGTGTCGACTCGGTTGCGCGCGACGTCGTCAAGGCCGAAAAGCTGATCGACTACACCAACAAGGAAAACATCGCCGAACGCTTTGCCAAGCGCTTTGGCGCGGCGGCGGGGCAGGGGGCCGTGGCGGCTTTGCGGGCGGTGCCGGGCCTGCGCTGAGGCGTTTGCAGCTAGGGAAACTCCCGAGCGGATCGCGGGCGGCGGCGGCTTGCGCGCCGATAGAATCATTAACCGACCGAGCGGTCAGTTTATGAATCTCAGGCGCGCAGTCGCCTGCGCATTCCCACCATCCATTCCCCGGGGAGACTACCCATGCAATTGAAGAAACTGGCGTTGCTGTGCGCCGCTGTGGCTGGATTTTCGACGGCCGCCTGGGCCGACGTGAACGTGGGCGTGACGGTGTCGGCCACCGGGCCGGCGGCGTCGCTGGGCATTCCCGAGCGCAACACCATCGCCCTGATGCCGCGCGAGATCGGCGGCCAGAAGATCAACTACATCGTGCTCGACGACGCCTCGGACACCACGGCCGCCGTGACCAACACGCGCAAGCTGATTTCCGAGAACAAGGTCGACATCGTGCTGGGCTCCACCACCACGCCCAATTCGCTGGCCATGATCGACGCGGTAACCGAGTCGAAGACGCCCATGATCTCGATGGCGGCCAGCGCCTCGATCGTGGAGCCGGTCGACGCCAAGAAGCGCTGGGTCTTCAAGACGCCGCAGAACGACATCATGATGGCGCTGGCGATTGCCGAGCACATGGCGGCGTCGGGCGTCAAGACGGCGGCGTACATCGGCTTTTCCGATGCGTATGGCGAGGGTTGGGCGCGCGAGTTCTCGAAGGCGCTGGAGCTGAAGAAGATCCAGCTGGTCGCCAACGAGCGCTTTTCGCGCACCGACACCTCGGTCACCGGCCAGGTGCTGAAGATCATGGGCGCCAAGCCTGATGCGGTGCTGGTCGGCGGCTCGGGCACGCCCGCCGCGCTGCCGCAGAAAACGCTGAAAGAGCGCGGCTACGCCGGCAAGTACTACCAGACGCACGGCGTGGCCAACGCCGACTTCCTGCGCGTGGGCGGCAAGGACGTCGAAGGCACGCTGCTGCCCGCCGGCCCGGTGCTGGTGGCGGCGCAACTGCCGGCCAGCAACCCGGTGCGCAAATCGGCGCTGGAATACATCGATGCCTACGAAAAAGCGCATGGCAAGGGCAGTGTGTCGACCTTTGGTGGTCACGCCTGGGATGCGGGCCTGCTGCTCAAGGCGGCCGTGCCGGTGGCGTTGAATAAGGCCCAGTCCGGCACGCCGGAGTTCCGCGCGGCGCTGCGCGATGCGCTGGAAGGCACCAAGAACGTGGCCGGCGCACACGGCATCTTCAACATGTCGCCGACCGACCACCTGGGCCTGGACCAGCGCGCGCGCGTGATGGTGAAGATCGAAAACGGCACCTGGAAGTACCAGGAAACTAAGTAAGCTCGACTCCGCTGCGGCGCGCTGGTTTTATCTGGCGCGCCGCTGGTTCAGCTTGATCGGGGCAGCGCCGGCCTTCTTCTCGGCGCGGTTGCTTTTAATTTCATAGCGCCTTGCGCGCGCTGCGGCTTGCATGGACTTACAAATCGCCCTGATGCTGGTGCAGGACGGCATCGTCAACGGTGCCATCTACGCGCTCATGGCGCTGGCCCTGGTGCTGGTGTTTTCGGTCACCCGCGTCATCTTCATCCCGCAAGGTGAATTCGTCGCCTACGCGGCGCTGGCCATGGCGGCGCTGCAGAGCGGCAAGCTGCCGCCGCTGCTGTGGATGCTGCTCGGCATGGCCGCGCTGTGCCTGGTGGTCGAGGCGGTGCGTCAGGCGCGCGGGCTGGAAGTGGACTGGAAAAGCACGCTGTTCTGGGCCGTGGCGCTGCCTGCGCTGGCGGCGCTGATGCTGCTGGTGGTCAAGCCGCAGGCCATGTGGCTGCAGGTGGTGGCGGTGCTGCTGCTGGTCACGCCCATGGGGCCGTTGGTATACCGGCTGGCGTTTCGCCCGCTGGCGCACGCCACGGTGCTGATCCTGCTGATCGTGTCTGTGGCGCTGCACCTGGCCATGGTCGGGTTGGGCCTCTTTTTCTTCGGCGCCGAAGGCTCGCGCACCGAGGCGTTTTCTGAAGCGCGCTGGGACGTCGGCGGCCTCACCATCACCGGCCAATCGGTCGTCATCCTGGGCGTCACGGCGCTGCTGGTGGTGGCGATGTACTTCTTCTTCGAGCGCACCATCGTCGGCAAGGCGCTGCGCGCCACGGCCATCAACCGGGTCGGTGCGCGGTTGATGGGCATTCCCACGGCGCTGTCGGGTGATCTGAGTTTTGCGCTGGCCGCTTTGATCGGCGCCGTCTCCGGCCTGCTGATCGCGCCGGTGACGACGATTTACTACGACACCGGCTTCCTCATCGGTCTCAAAGGCTTCGTCGCCGCCATCGTCGGTGGCCTGTCGAGCTACCCGCTGGCGCTGGCCGGCGCGCTGCTGGTCGGGCAGCTGGAATCGTTCTCATCGTTCTGGGCCAGCGCGTTCAAGGAAGTGATTGTGTTCACGCTGATCATCCCGGTGCTGTGGTGGCGCTCGCTCCACACGCACCACGTGGAGGACGAGGAATGAAGCCGCAGGTCCTGGTCATCGGCTTTGTTGCGCTGCTGGCGGCGGTGTGGGGCTTTCTGCCGCCGTTCACCGTCACGCTGCTGTGCTACATCGGCCTGTATTCGCTGGTCGCCGTGGGCCTGGTCATGCTGACCGGCGTGGGCGGCATGACCTCGTTCGGGCAGGCGGCGTTTGTCGGCCTGGGCGCTTACGCCACGGCCTGGATCTGCACCGCGCCCGAGGCGGCCGAGTGGCTGTCCTTCCTGCCCAAGGGGCTGTACCCGTGGGTCGGGCTGGTGCTGGGGCTGGTTGTCACGGCGCTGATCGCCTGGGGGTTGGGCGCGGTCACGTTGCGGCTGTCGGGGCACTACCTGCCGCTGGGCACCATCGCCTGGGGCCTGTCTCTGTACTACATCTTCGGCAATTTGCAGGCGCTGGGCGGCTTCACCGGCATCAGCAGCCTGCCGCCGCTGGAGATTTTCGGCATCTCGCTGGCCTCGCCGCGCATGCTTGGCATCGTCATCTGGGCGGTGCTGCTGCTGGCCATCTGGGCGCTGCACAACCTGCTGGATTCGCGCGAGGGCCGCGCCATCCGCGCGCTCAAGACCGGGCGCCTGATGGCCGAATCGATGGGTGTCGACACCGCCAACCAGCGCATCAAGTTGTTCGTGCTGGCGGCGCTGCTGGCGGCAGTCTCGGGCTGGCTGTATGCGCACCTGCAGCGCTTCGTCAACCCGACGCCGTTCAACCTCAACATCGGCATTGAATACCTGTTCATGGCCGTGGTCGGCGGCTCGGGCCACCTGTGGGGCGCGGTGCTGGGTGCCACGCTGATCACGCTGCTGAAAGAGCAGTTGCAGGACTGGCTGCCGCGCCTGCTGGGCACCAGCGGCAACTTCGAGACCGTGGTGTTTGGCCTCTTGATGCTGCTGGTGCTGCAGCGCGCCTCGACCGGGCTGTGGCCGCTGCTGGCGGGTTTTGCGCAGCGCGTGTTCAAGCTGCAGCCGCCTGCGCGGGCCTTGGCGGCGGCGGGTGGGGCATCGCTGGATCAGCGCCAGCTGCCGCCCGCGGGCGAGCAAATCCTGAAGGCCGACCAGGTCACCAAGCGCTTTGCCGGCCTGGTGGCCAACAACGCGGTCGACATGGACGTGCGCGCCGGCGAGGTGCACGCCCTGATCGGCCCCAACGGCGCCGGCAAGAGCACCTTCTTCAACATGATTTCGGGCGTCGACGACCCGACCGAAGGTCAGGTGCGGCTGATGGGCCAGGTCATGCAGGGCAAGCCCTCGCGCGCGTTTGCCGCGCTGGGGCTGGGCCGCACCTTCCAGCACGTGCGCCTGCTGGGCGAACGCAGCGTGCTCGACAACGTGGCGCTGGGCGCGCACCGGCGCGGCCACAAGGGCTGGATCGCCAGCATGCTGCGCGCCGACCGCGCCGAAGAAGCGGCCGTGCTGGCCGAAGCCATGCGCCAGATCGAGCGCTGCGGCCTGGCCGATGTGGCGCACACGCCCGCCGCGTCGCTGCCGCTGGGGCAGCAGCGCATTGTTGAAATTGCCCGCGCGCTGGCCGGGCAGCCGGCGGTGCTGCTGCTCGATGAACCCGCCGCCGGCCTGCGCCACCTTGAAAAGCAAAGTCTGGCCAAGTTGCTGATGCAACTGCGCGCCGAAGGGTTGGCGATTCTGGTGGTGGAGCACGACATGGAATTCGTGATGAACCTGGCCGACCGCATCACCGTGCTGGAATTCGGCACCGTCATCGCCCACGGCACGCCGGCCGAGGTGCAGGCCAACCCGCGCGTGATCGCGGCTTACCTTGGCGGAGACCTGGCATGAGCGCGCCGCTGCTGACCCTGCCGAAGTTCTCGGTCTACTACGGCCCGGTGCAGGCCATCCACGGTATCGAGCTGCACGTGGGCGAGGGCGAAATCGTCACCGTCATCGGCCCCAACGGCGCCGGCAAGACCACGCTGCTGAACGCCATCATGGGCCTGTTGCCCTCGCAAGGCGGCTTGACGCTGGGCGGCGACACCATCGCGCGGCCCACGGTCGAGGCCATGGTGCGGCGCGGCGTGGCGCTGGTGCCGGAAAAGCGCGAGCTGTTCGGCGAAATGTCGGTCGAAGACAACCTGCTGCTGGGCGGCTTTGCCCTGTGGCGGCGCGGCCAGCGCGACCAGCCTGCGCGCATGAAGGAAATCTTCGCCATCTTCCCGCGCCTGGAAGAGCGCCGCGCGCAGATGGCGTCCACGCTGTCGGGCGGTGAGCGGCAGATGCTGGCCATCGGCCGCGCGCTGATGAGCCGGCCCAAGCTGCTGATGCTCGACGAGCCCTCGCTCGGCCTGGCGCCGCTGATCGTGCGCGAAGTGCTCAACACCGTGTCGGCGCTGCGCAAGACCGGCGTGTCGGTGCTGCTGGTTGAGCAGAATGCGCGCGCCGCGCTCAACGTGGCTGATCGCGGCTATGTGCTGGAGATGGGCGAAGTTGCGGTGCAGGGGCCGGCCGATCAGTTGATACACGATCAGCGCGTGATCGACACCTATCTGGGCGTCGGTGGCGCGCGCGCTGCGGCCGCATAGGCTGCGGCGCGTGCCGCTTTAATTTTGATAGCTGCTTGCGCTTGATACACAAGCGCTGGTGGCCTAAAAGATGCTGAGCCTGCATTTCAGCACCTCAAGTCCGTGGCCTGGCGCGAGCCGCGTCGGCACAACCCTCAAGGAGCAGCCCATGACCCCTCAACTCCAAAGCCACATCGCCGGCCGCTGGATCGGCACGCAGCCCGCGCAGGCGCTGAAAAGCGCCATCGATGGATCGACCGTGGCGCACACGCATGCCGACGCCATCGACTTTGCCGAGGCGCTGGACTACGCGCGCCGCGTCGGCCTGCCGGCCATGCTCAAGACCGACTTCCAGCAGCGCGCCGGCATGCTCAAGGCCCTGGCCAAGTTTCTGGGCGAGCGCAAGGAGGAGATGTACGCGCTGTCCTTTCACACCGGCGCCACGCGCACCGATGGGTGGGTCGACATCGAAGGCGGCACAGGCACCCTCTTTGCCTACGCCAGCATGGCCAAGGAACTGCCCAGGGCCGGCAACCTGTGGCACGAGGGCCCGCAGATGCCGCTCGGCAAGACCGGCGCCTTCGCCGGCACCCACGTGCTGGTGCCTCGCGGCGGCGTGGCGGTGCACATCAACGCGTTCAACTTTCCCGTCTGGGGTTTGCTGGAGAAATTCGCGCCCACCTTTCTGGCCGGCATGCCCTGTATCGGCAAGCCGGCCACGGCCACCAGCTTCTTGACCGAAAAGCTGGTGCGCCTGATCAGCGAATCGGGCATCCTGCCCGAAGGCGCGCTGCAACTGGTCATCGGCGGCACGGGCGATCTGCTGGACCGCGTGGAGGGGCAGGACGTGGTCACCTTTACCGGCTCGGCCGACACGGCGGCCAAGTTGCGCGCCACGCCCAATCTGGTCAAGCACAGCGTGCCGTTCAACGCCGAGGCCGATTCGCTCAACTGCGCCGTGCTGGCGCCCGACGTGACGCCCGATGACGAGGAATTCGATCTGTTCGTCAAGGAAATCGCGCGCGAGATGACGCAAAAAGCCGGCCAGAAGTGCACCGCCATCCGCCGCGCGCTGGTGCCGGCCGACCGCATCGACGCCGTCGCCGCCAAGCTGAAAGAGCGCCTGGCCAAGACCACGGTGGGCGATCCGCGCCTGGAGAACGTGCGCATGGGCGCGCTGGCCTCCAAATCGCAGCAAAGCGACGTGGCCGAGCGCGTGGCCACGCTCCGCCAAGGCGCTGAAGTGGTGTTCGGCGGCGACGCCGGCTTTGCGCCGGTGGGCGAGGGCGTGGCCGAAGGCGCCTTCTTCCAGCCCACGCTGCTGCTGGCCAAGGACGCGCAAAACCACGCCGCGCACGATGTCGAGGCCTTCGGTCCCGTCAGCACGCTGATGGCGTATCAGGACCTGGACGATGCGCTGCAACTCGCCGCGCGCGGCAAGGGCAGCCTGGCCGGCACGCTGGTGATCAAGGATGTGGCCACGGCGGTCAAGGCCATCACGTCGATGGCCGCCACGCACGGCCGCCTGCAAATTCTCGACCGCGCCGCGGCGCCCGAATCCACCGGCCACGGCTCGGCGCTGCCGTACCTGAAGCACGGCGGCCCGGGCCGAGCCGGCGGCGGCGAAGAGCTGGGCGGCCTGCGCGCCGTCAAGCACCTGATGCAGCGCGCGGCGCTGCAGGGCTCGCCGGCCATGCTGGCGGCCGTGACGGGCGAAACGGCCAGCTGATACTTCAATTTTTATAGCTGCTCGCGCTTGTCGGACAAGCGTCAGAGGCATTTTTTATATTCAAGTTGGGCATGAAAGGCCCGCGTCGGCGTTTTGGCATCAGGCCGAATTCCCGACTAAATCGTTAGGTCAACCTTGACTTGCTTCAAGGACTGACCTGAGTCAATTTTCTACCCTATACGGGTTATCACTACCCACAGCGAGCGAGGAATCGGTCATGAGCACGAACTCATCCGGCGGCTTCACCAAGGAGATGGCGCGCAACATCTTCTATGGCGGGTCATTGTTTTTCATTCTGGTTTTTGTCGGACTGGTGTTTCACACCGAAAGAACGATTCCCGAGCGCTCCAACGAAGCCGCGATGACCGAAGCGGTCGTGCGCGGCAAGATGGTTTGGGAGCAGAACAACTGCATCGGCTGCCACACGCTGCTGGGCGAGGGCGCCTACTTTGCGCCCGAGCTGGCCAACGTGTACCAGCGCCGTGGCGGCGACGCTTCGGGCGGGGCCTTCATCAAGGCCTGGATGAAGGCGCAGCCCACCGGCGCGCCCGGCCGCCGCCAGATGCCGCAGTTCAACCTGACGGATGGGCAGCTCGATGACCTGGTCGAGTTTCTGAAGTGGTCCAACGGCATCAACGCCGAAAAGTGGCCGCCCAACATCGAAGGCTGATCGGGCCCGCAGGAGAAACCACCATGACCCACAACCCCATTCTCAAATACCAGTCGCAAGCGGTGGCCAAGCCGTACTTCATTGCGGCCATCGGCCTGTTCGTCGGACAGATCATCTTCGGCGTGCTGATGGGCATTCAGTACATCTACGGCGACTTTTTGTTCCCGGCGATCCCGTTCAACGTGGCGCGCATGGTGCACACCAACCTGCTCATCGTGTGGCTGCTTTTCGGCTTCATGGGGGCGGCCTACTACATGGTGCCGGAAGAGGCCGAGACCGAGCTGTACAGCCCCAAGCTGGCGCTCGTCATGTTCTGGATCTTCCTGGTGGCCGGCGCGCTGACCATCGTCGGTTACCTGCTGGTGCCCTATGCCAAGCTGGCCGAGATGACCGGCAACAACCTGCTGGCCACCATGGGGCGAGAGTTTCTTGAGCAGCCGCTGCCGACCAAGGTGGGCATCGTCATCGTGGCGCTGGCCATGCTGTTCAACCTCAGCATGACCTACCTGAAGGGCCGCAAGACGACCATCACCACGGTGCTGATGCTCGGCCTGTGGGGCCTGGCGCTGCTGTTCCTGTTCAGCTTCGTCAACCCGCACAACCTGGTGCGCGACAAGATGTACTGGTGGTGGGTGGTGCACCTGTGGGTGGAAGGCGTGTGGGAGCTGATCATGGCCGCGCTGCTGGCCTACGTGCTGATCAAGACCACCGGCGTCGACCGCGAGGTGGTCGACAAGTGGATCTACGTGATCATCGCCTTCGCGCTGTTCACCGGCATTCTGGGCACGGCGCACCACTACTACTTCATCGGTCTGCCGGGCTACTGGCACCTGGTGGGCAACATCTTCTCGTCGCTGGAGCCGATTCCGTTCTTCCTGATGACCATGTTCGCCTTCCGCATGGTGCAGCGCCGCCGGCGCGACCACGCCAACCAGGCCGCCGTGCTGTGGGCCGTGGGCTGCGCGGTGATGGGCTTCCTGGGCGCCGGCGTGTGGGGCTTCCTGCACACGCTGTCGTGGGTCAACTACTACACGCACGGCTCGCAGCTGACGGCGTCGCACGGCCACCTGGCCTTCTACGGGGCGTACGTGCTGGTGGTGATTGCGCTGATCAGCTACGCCATGCCCACCTTGCGCGGGCGCATCGCCAACAGCCAAAAGGCGCAGTCGCTGGAGATGTGGTCGTTCTGGGTCATGAGCATCGGCATGGGCGTGATGGTGCTGGCCATGACCGGCGCCGGCATCCTGCAGGTGTGGCTGCAACGCATGCCCACCAGCGGCGCCATGCCTTTCATGGCCGCACAAGACCAGATGATGTTCTTCTACTGGATGCGCTTGGGCGGCGGTGGCGTGTTCCTGATCGGCCTCGTGATGTACCTGTGGAGCTTCTTTGTCGGCGGCGCGCCGGCCGAGGAATCGCTCGGCACGCCGCGCCGTGGCGGCCTGATGCCCAGCCCGGCGCAGCGGAGGCTCAAGCACGACTGATCGTCTGCATGACGACATGATCTCGCCGCTGGGGCGGCTTTGATGACGCGGCTTCGCCGCATGACCGAAATGTCATGTCGTCATTGAAGCCGCCCCAGCGGCGAAGTCATTTCGTCATTGCGCAAGGCCATGAACATGTACCGAACTGAATCCGCGGCCACGCCGACCATTCCCTTCTACGCCGAGCAGGGCGACGAAGTCCGCCTGTTCGAGCACGCCTACCGCCAGCAACTGCCGGCGCTGCTCAAGGGTCCCACCGGCTGCGGCAAGACGCGTTTTGTCGAGCACATGGCCGCGCGGCTGGGCCGCCCGCTTATCACCGTGAGCTGCCACGACGACTTGACGGCGGCCGACCTGGTGGGCCGATACCTGATCGGCGACGGCAACACGGTGTGGAACGACGGCCCGCTGGCGCGCGCCGTGCGCACCGGCGCGATCTGCTACCTTGACGAAGTGGTCGAAGCGCGCAAGGACACCACGGTGGTGCTGCACCCGCTGGCCGACGACCGGCGCCAGTTGCCGATCGAGCGCACGGGCGAGCTGCTGCAGGCCTCGCCGGAATTCATGCTGGTGGTTTCGTACAACCCCGGCTATCAGAACCTGCTGAAGAACCTCAAGCCCAGCACGCGCCAGCGCTTTGTGGCGCTGGTGTTCGATTACCCCACGCCGGAGATCGAGCGCCGCATCATCGTGGCCGAATCGGGTGCCGATGAAAAACTGGCGACGCGGCTCGTCAAGCTGGCCTCGGCCCTGCGGCGCCTGACCGATCAGGATCTGGAAGAAACCGTCAGCACCCGTTTGCTGGTGGTCGCCGCGCGGCTGGTGGTGAGCGGCCTGCCCGAACTCATCGCCGCTCGCGCCGCCATTGTCGATGCGCTGACCGACGACGCCGACACCGCCGAGGCGCTGAACGAGGTCGTGCTGGCGGCGTTCGCCGAGGACTGAAGCGGTGGAAGAGTGGGTCGGTGCCCGCTGGCACCGCTTCATCTGGCAGGCTGCGGATGTGAGCTTTCCGAAAGCCGCCGTGCGGCTGGAAGACGTGCAGCGCGCGGTGCAAATGCTGTTTCGTGCCGGCGGCGGCGACGCCCTCGTGCGCGTGGTGCCGGCCACGGCGCAGAAGATCGGCGGCCCGCGCAACTGGCTGCAGAAGGTGGCCGGGCAGGGCGAGCGCGCGGCGCTCAGCACGCTGGACGAGCAGACGCTGGCGTTGCCGCCGTTGATCGCCGTGTTCCCCGATGCCGCGCTCAACCGCGACCTGTACCTGTGGCTGGCCGCGCAAGCCGCCTGCCACCACGCCACGCCCGCCGGCTGGCTGGCCGACAACGTGGCCGCCACGCAGCGCGCGTTGGTGCGCTTTCCGGGCCTGCGCGCGCGGTATGCGCGGCTGGCACAGGCACACCTGGCGCAGCGCGGCGCGCCTGCCAAGCTGCGCGGCTCCGCGCGTGACCAGGAGCAGCGCGTGCAGGAGGCCTTGCGCGCCAGTTTTTCTCCCTCCCCCGCTGGGGGAGGATTGGGGTGGGGGCAACCCGCGTTGCCTGGGGAAGGCGCGGCCCCCATCCCCGCCTTCCCCCAGCGGGGGAAGGAGCCAGACAGCACCCAACCCACCGCCATCGCCCCCGTCTGGCTCTGGCTGCAGGCCCTTCACACGACAGAGAATGCTTCAGAATCCATAGCTGATGACGCTGATCCAGCAAGCGCCGAGAAGCAAAAACGGGACGAAAACCCGGTCAAGCAAGACACCAAGCGCCGCCGCGCCCAGCGCACCGAAGACACCAGCAACAAGGATGGTCTGGTGATGTTCTTCCGCGCCGAGTCGATCCTGAGCTGGAGCGAGTTCGTGCGCGTCAACCGCACCGGCGACGACGAAGACAACCAGGACTACACCCAGGTCGCCGACGACATGGAGATGCTGCACCTGGCGCACCGCAAGCCGGGCGAAACGCTGGCCGCGCGCATCAAGTTCGATCTCGATCTGCCCAGCCCCAGCGCCGACGACCTGCCGGTGGGCGACGGCGAGCCGCTGCCCGAATGGGACGAGAAAAGCGCCCGCCTGGTGCCCGATCGCTGCCGCGCGCAGCGCTTTCGCCACCGCGCGCCCGCCGCCAACGAAGACGCGCCGACGCCCGATGCCGGCGCCGCCATGGCCCAGCGCCTTGGCAGCACCTCGCGCCAGGTGCGCCGCCGCTTCGAGGCGCTGCGCGCCGCGCCGCGCTGGCAGCACGGGCTGACGCAGGGCGACGAGCTGGACCTGGACGCCTGGGTGCGCCACCAGGTCGATCGGCGCGACGCGCGCCAGCCGCACGGCGAATCACCCGCCATCTTCTCGCGCCGCGTGCGCAGCGAACGCAGTCTGTCGACGCTGATGCTGGCCGACTTGTCGCTCTCGACCGATGCCTACGCCACCCAGGCCGCGCGCGTCATCGACCTGGTGCGCGACAGCCTGTACGTCTTCGGCAACGCGCTGGATGGCGTGGGCGACCCGTTCGAGATGCTCGGCTTTTCGTCGGTGCGGCGCGCCGTGCGCATCCACGAACTCAAGCGTTTTGGCGAGCCGTGGAACGACGCCGCCCGCACGCGCGTGGCCGCCATCAAGCCGGGCTTTTACACCCGCATGGGCGCGGCCGTCCGCTACGGCACGCGCCGCCTGGGCGAGCGGCCCGAGCGCCAGCGGCTGCTGCTCATCCTGTCCGACGGCAAGCCCAACGACCTCGATCACTACGAAGGCCGCCACGGGCTGGAGGACACGCGCCACGCCGTGCTCGAGGCACGGCAGGCCGGACTGGTGCCGTTCTGCGTCACCATCGACCAGGAAGCCAACCAGTACCTGCCGCGCCTGTTTGGCGCCCAGGGCTTTGCGCTGGTGCACCGGCCGGATCAGCTGGCGCGCGCGCTCACGCAGGTCTACATCCGGCTCACCGCAGCGGTCAGATAGACTCGGGCGTTGCCCTGTTTCGGTGCGCGCCGCCGGGCACGCACCCACCAACGCCAGCCGTGGATCTCGAAAAGTTCAATCTCCCCCGTTATCTGGCCACGTTGCCGCTGTTCTCCAGCATGCGCGAGGACGAGCTCACGCGCCTGGCCACCGGCTGTGAACTGCGCCGCATGGAGCGCGGCAAGCTGATCTTTCGCACCGGCGATCCGTGCAACGAGTTTCACGTGCCGGTGCTCGGTCAGGTCAAGTTGTTCGCCATCTCGCCCGCCGGCACCGAGAAGGTGATCGAGCTGTGCGGCCCCGGCCACACCTTTGCCGAGGCGGTGATGTTTCTCGGCGTGCCCTACGTGGTGTCGGCGCAGACGCTGAGCGACACGCTGCTGCTCACGGTCGACAAGGCCGTGGTGCTGCGCGAGATCCAGTTCAACCCCGATTTTTCGCTGCGCATGCTGGCCGGCCTGTCGCGCCGCCTGCATGGTCTCGTCAAGGACGTGGAGGGCTACGCCCTGCACAGCGGCGTGCAGCGCGTCATCGGCTACCTGCTGGGCGACCGCATGACCGAGAGCGATGCGGCGTCGGAGGCGATCACCGTGTCGCTGCCCGTCAGCAAGGCGGCGATTGCCTCGCGCCTGTCGCTGACGCCGGAATATTTCTCGCGCGTGCTGAACGAGTTGGAAACGGCGGGACTGATTCAGGTCGACAAGCGGGACATCCACATCACCGACACGGCGCGGCTGGCGAACTACCAGCCACGGTAAGTCTCGGCAATCTCGGGTTGAATCGGCCTTTGGCGCCCGCCCATCAAGCGCGAGTAGCTACTAAAAACGCAGCATTTTGGCGTCCCGCATCACGCTCAATGCGACGTGCCTTCAGACTTCGAAATCTTGTTGTGCAGGTTGTACTTGCCCACCGGCTTGCGCATCGGTAGCCGCTTGATTTCCTTGAATGTGGCCGCGTCGTAGACGATCAGCGCGCCATCGTCTTCCCACAGGCTGGCCAGGGCGTATTTGCCGTCCTTGGTGAACTCAATGTGCGCCAGTGTCTTGCCGGGCGAGCCTTTGACTTCGGCCACAGGTTCCAGCGTGCGCTTGTCGATGATGGTCATGATGTGCTTGGCCTTCGGCGCCATCATCGAATCGGTCCAAGCGTAGGGCGTCTTCTCGTGGCTGCGCATGAAGAAGCCGGGGCCGGGTGTGGCGATGTTCTTCACCAGCTTCCAGGTCTTCATGTCGATCACGCTGATGGTGCCGTCCTGCAGGTTGGGGCTGGCCAGCACGCGCGTGCCGTTCCAGTCAAACGTGATGCCCGAGCCCAGGTGCGGCATGCCGGCAATCGGCAGCGTGGCGATCTTGCGGCGCGCGTCCAGGTTGACGACCTGGCCACTGGGCGAGCCGTCGGCGTGCGGGCGAGCGGCGCCCAGGGCGTGGGCGTAGCTTTGATCGAAGAAGAAGTCGTCCAGCGGCTCGTCCAGCGGCGTGCGGCGCACGCCCTGAAAGCCGGGCTTGGCGATGCCTTCGCCCATCTTGTAGTCGTGCACCAGGCCGTCGTAGATGGGCGGCGCCTTGGGGTCGTAGCTGATCTCCCACAATTCGGGGATGTCCTTGAGTGCCACGACGAAACTCTTGCGCGGTTCGGCGTCGTAAACGGCGGAGACGCGCGAGCTTTGCTTGCCGTCGAGCGTGGTGGCGGCATAGGTCTTCACCGGCTTCAGTTCGGCGTCGAACAGCACCACGGTGTGCGGCAGGTAGTTGGCCGCCATCACCCACTGGCCGTCGCC
>JAGOVZ010000170.1 GCA_018060485.1 Ottowia sp.
TGCAGGGCAATCAACATGGCTTTACTCCCTGGGTAGATTGCAAGGACTCTATCAACTCTTGCAGGACCGCTCTGGCCATGAAGAGGGGATAGCGTTTAGAGTCTATGCAATCGTCCGGGATGCGACAAATAGTGATCAACGCAGATATTCGCGGTTCTCTTTCAAAGGTACCGCGCGGCTGAACAGCTCCGCGCAGTGGGCGGCACGCTGCGACCGAGCGCCGCTTAATGCGATTCTGCCGGTGGATTGCTCAGCGCGCGAGCGCGCAAGAAGGTCGCGGTCATGCCGCTGAGGATGATGGTCGCCATGCCCAGCCAGCCGATGGGCGCCATCTGGTCGCCGAACAACAGCACGCCGAACAACGCCGCGAAGATGATGCCGGAGTACTGGAGATTGGCCACCACCATGGTCGCGCCGCGCGTGTAGGCGCGCGTCATGCACAGCTGGCCCAGCGCAGCCAGGATGCCCACCGGCAGCAGCCACAGCGCCTGCACGGTGTTGAGCGGGTGCATGTCGAAGAACAGCATGCCGACACCGCCCGTCAGCGCCGCGCCCAGTGAGAAGTAGAAGACGGTGCGCGCTTCGGGCTCGCCCACGCGGCCCAGCGCCGCCACCTGGATATAGGCCAGCGCCGACATCAATCCGGACAGCAGGCCGATGAGGCCGGCGAACAACTGGTTCTGGTCCAGCGTGGGCCGCAGCATCATCACCACGCCAGCAAAGCCGGCCATCACGGCCAGCACCAGCGGGCCCTGGCGGCGGATGTCGGCGATGCGGCCCAGCAGCAGCGTGCCGCCGATCAGGAAGGCGGCAACCCACACGCCGCTCATGTAGTTGAGCGTCATGGCGGTGGCCAGCGGCAGGTGGGCGATGGCGTAGAACCAGGCCACCAGGGCGGCCACGCCGACGACGTTGCGCCACACGTGCATCATGGGCACACTGGTCTTCAGACTGACGCCGCGCGAGCGCGCAAGCGCCCACATGAACACGATGCCGATGGCGCCGCGGTAGCAGACGATTTCAAGCGGGCCGAAGTAGGGCGATGCGTACTTGATGCACACGCTCATCAGTGCAAAAAAGAGCGAGGCGGCAATCATCCAGGCGGCTTGCATGGGCCGCGATTATGAATGAAATCAGGCTCTAGCGCTTTTGTAGCAAGCGCAAGCAGCTACAAAAAAAAGAGCGCCCGCTGTTTTTTGGCAGCGGGCGCTGGGGAGGAAATTGCACCGTCAGGCGACGATGGTTGTGTCCAGGGCTTTTCGATACCACTCGTGGAAGTGCTGCATGCCGTCTTCCATCGGGCTCTGGTAGGGGCCGACCTCGTTGTCGCCGCGCAGCATCAACGCCTTGCGGCCGGCGTCCATGCGTTCGGCGATCTCGTCGTCCTCGATGCAGGTTTCCATGTAGGCGGCGCGCTGTGCCTCGACGAATTCGCGCTCGAAGGCAACGATCTCCTCGGGGTAGTAGAACTCCACCATGTTCAGCGTTTTGCCCGCGCTGATCGGGTGCAGCGTGCTGACGGTGAGCACATGCGGGTACCACTCGACCATGATGTGCGGGTAGTAGGTCAGCCAGATGGCGCCGCGCGTGGGCTTTTCGCCGCCCTGGTAGTTCAGCAGCACCTCGTGCCACTTCTTGTAGACGTCGGAGCCGGGCTTGCCGAAGCTGCTGGCTACGCCCACGGTCTGCACCGAGTAGTCGCGGCCAAACTGCCAGTGCAGGTCGTCGCAGGTCACAAAGTTGCCCAAACCGGGGTGGAACGGGCCGACGTGGTAGTCCTCCAGATAGACCTCGATGAAGGTCTTCCAGTTGTAGTTGCACTCGTGCAGTTCGACGTGGTCGAACGCGTAGCCTTCGAACGATAAATCCTTGGCCACACCCATGTGGCATAAGTCGGCGACGATGTCACGGCCGTTGTCTTCGAACAGCAGGCCGTTCCACTCGCGCAAGCTATAGTTGTTCAGGTTCAGGCAAGGGTCGTGCTTGAAGTGCGGCGCGCCCAGCAACTCGCCCTTGGGCGAATACGTCCAGCGGTGCAACGGGCACACGATATTGCCGCCGGCGTGGCCCTTGCCTTGTGTTTGCAGCGAGCCACGGCCCTTGAGCATCACGGCCTGACGGTGGCGGCAGACGTTGGAAATCAGTTCGACGCCGCCCTGCGGGTTGCGCGCCAGCGCGCGGCCCTCGGCCTCTTGCGGCAGGGCAAAGTAATCACCAGGGTTGGGCACGGCGAGCGAATGCCCGACGTAGCGCGGCCCGGACTCGAAGATGAGCCGCTTTTCGCGCTCGAACAGCGCCTGGTCGAAATAGGAAGTGACGGGAAGTTGACTTGCCGCCTGCTGTAATTGAAGACTTAAATCAGACATGGTGTTCCGACCTAAAGACTCCCCCTATGAAGGGGCAGGAAGTAAGCGCTTGGAATCCGAGGATATGGCGCTTGCGGACCCAGGGCGTTTGCGCCAAAGGAACTTTTGATTCTAACTGGATGCGGCCGATCGCGTGGATTTCAAGGTTGTAGGCGCAGGCGCCGATCCGTGCATAGTTGGACGTATGTGGTCGGTGCCCAACTAAAATACGGCCCTTTGCCCGCCTGCATGTCACGCAAGTCCGCCACCAGTCCCACGCAGCCCGCCAACTATGGCGACGCGGTGCAACAGCTTGAGCGCCTGATCGACGGGCTGGAATCTGGTCAATTGCCGCTGGAAGAACTGCTGGGCCAGTATCAGCGCGGCACCGAGCTGCTGCGCTATTGCCGTGATCGGCTGCAGGCGGTCGAAGATCAAGTGAAGGTGCTGGGTGAAGGCGGCGCGCTCCAACCGTGGACGGCCGAATGAGCGCCGCTGATTTCTCCGCTTGGTCGGCAAAGCAGTTGGTGCACGTTGAACGGGCCTTGTCGGCCTGGGTGCCGGCAGATGCACCGGCCGGCCTGGGCGACGCCATGCGGTATGCCGTCCTCGATGGCGGCAAGCGTTTGCGGCCGCTGTTGGTGTTGGCGGCCAGCGAATCGGTGCAAGGCAACCCCCATGCGGCGCTGCGGGCCGCCTGCGCGGTCGAATTGATTCACGCCTATTCGCTGGTGCACGACGACATGCCGTGCATGGACAACGACGTGCTGCGCCGTGGCAAGCCGACGGTGCACGTGCAGTTTGGCGAGGCGCGCGCCTTGCTGGCCGGCGATGCGCTGCAGGCGCTGGCGTTCGAGTTGCTGACGCCTGAGGGTGCTGATGTGCCACCGGCCATGCAGGCCGAGTTGTGTCGCCTGCTGGCCCGCGCGGCTGGCGCGCAGGGCATGGCGGGCGGCCAGGCGATCGACCTGGCGAGCGTCGGCAAACCCTTGATCGAAACCGAGTTGCGCAGCATGCACGAGCGCAAGACCGGCGCGCTCCTGCAAGCGAGCGTGCGCATGGGCGCTGCCTGCGGGAGCGCCGTGACACCTGCCGCGCGCGCGGCGCTCGATGACTTCGGCGCCGTCATCGGGCTGGCGTTTCAGGTCGTAGACGACATTCTGGATGTCACGGCCGATTCCGCCGAGCTCGGCAAGACCGCCGGCAAGGACGCCGCGGCCGACAAGCCCACCTACGTATCGTTGCTGGGCCTGCCTGCAGCGCAGGCGCTGGCCGATGCGCTTTGCAGCCAGGCCCATGCGGCCCTTGACGCGAGCGGCCTGCCACGTGTCGAGCGCTTGCGCGCTCTGGCCGACCTGGTGGTCAAACGCAGGAATTGACATGGACAACAAGCTACTCTCCGCTATCGAAGACCCCGGCGACCTGCGCCGCCTGCCGCGCGCGCAACTCAAAGGCCTGGCCGACGAGGTGCGCGAGTGTGTGCTGCAAAACGTGTCGCGCACCGGGGGTCACCTCAGCTCCAACCTCGGCACGGTGGAACTCACCATCGCCTTGCACTACGTTTTCAACACGCCGCACGACCGGCTGGTGTGGGATGTGGGGCACCAAACCTATCCGCACAAGATCCTGACCGGTCGGCGCGAGCGCATGCCAACGCTGCGCCAACTGGGCGGCATCTCGGGCTTTCCGCGTCGTGAAGAAAGCGAATACGACACCTTTGGCACTGCCCATTCCTCGACCAGCATTTCCGCCGCCCTTGGCATGGCGGTGGCGGCGCGGCAAAAGGGCGAAGACCGCAAGGCGGTGGCCATCATCGGCGACGGCGCCATGACGGCCGGCATGGCGTTCGAGGCGCTCAACAACGCCGGCGTCGAGCGCGATGCGCGCCTGCTGGTGGTGCTCAACGACAACGACATGTCGATCAGCCCGCCGGTCGGCGCGCTCAACCGCTATCTGGCGCAGCTGATGAGCGGCAATTTCTACGCCGCTGCCAAGAACGTTGGCAAGACCGTACTCGGCCCGGTGCCGCCGTTGTTCGAGTTGGCCAAGCGCATCGAGCAGGGTGCCAAGGGCATGGTGGTGCCGGCCACGCTGTTCGAGAAGTTTGGCTTCAACTACATCGGGCCCATTGACGGGCATGACCTGGATTCGCTCATCCCCACGCTGGAGAACATCCGCGACCGCATGGCCAAGCAGGAGGGGCCGCAGTTTCTGCACGTGGTCACCAAGAAAGGCCAGGGCTACAAGCTGGCCGAAGCCGATCCGGTGGCCTATCACGGCCCGGGTAAGTTCGACCCCGCTGTGGGGCTGACGCCGCCCGCCACGCCGCCCAAGCCCACCTTTACGCAGGTGTTTGGCCAGTGGCTGTGCGACATGGCCGAGCACGACAAGCGCCTGGTGGCCATCACGCCCGCCATGCGCGAAGGCTCGGGCATGGTCGAGTTTCACCGGCGCTTTCCTGACCGCTATTACGACGTCGGCATTGCCGAGCAGCATGCGGTGACTTTCGCCGCCGGGCTGGCCTGCGAAGGGCTGAAGCCGGTGGTGGCGATCTATTCCACGTTCTTGCAGCGTGCCTACGACCAGTTGATCCACGACGTGGCGATCCAGAAGCTGCCCATGGTGCTGGCGCTCGACCGCGCCGGGCTGGTGGGCGCCGATGGCGCCACCCACGCGGGCGCCTTCGACATCGCGTACCTGCGCTGCGTGCCCAACGTCAGCGTGGCCTGCCCGGCCGATGAGCGCGAGTGCCGGCAATTGCTCAGCACCGCTTTTGCGCAAGACCACGCCGTGGCGGTGCGCTATCCGCGCGGCGCGGGCGTCGGCGTACAGCCGCTGGCGGATTTAAGCGAATTGCCTTTCGGCAAGGGTCAAGTGCGCCGCCAAGGCCAGCGCATCGCCATGCTGGCCTTCGGCAGCCTTCTGTATCCGGCCTTGCAGGCGGCCGAGCGCCTGGGCGCCACGGTGGTCAACATGCGCTGGGCCAAGCCGCTCGATACCGAACTGCTGCTGCAGATCGCCAGCAGTCATGAGGCGCTGGTGACGATCGAGGAAGGCGTGGTGATGGGCGGCGCGGGCAGCGCGGTGGCCGAGGCATTGGCGGCGGCCCAAATCGCCAAGCCGCTGCTGCAACTTGGCCTGCCCGATGCCTTCATCGAGCACGGTGACCCGGCGCGCCTGCTGGC
>JAGOVZ010000037.1 GCA_018060485.1 Ottowia sp.
ATGCCGAAGGTGACCTGCGGCAGGATCACGCTTTGCGCGCCATCGACCACCTGCGAGTCGATCTCGACGCCGCGGTTGATCGGCCCCGGGTGCATCACGATGGCATCCGGCTTGGCCCAGCGCAGCTTGTCGGGCGTGAGGCCGAAGCTCTTGAAAAACTCCTGGCTCGACGGCAGCAGCGCGCCACTCATGCGCTCGTTTTGCAGGCGCAGCATGATCACCACGTCGGCGTCCTTGATGCCTTCTTCGAGCGTGTGGCACACACGCACGCCCAGCGGCGCCAGGTCGCCCGGCACCAGCGTGCGCGGGCCGACCACGCGCACCTCGGCGGCGCCGAGCGTGGTCAGCGCATGGATGTCGCTGCGCGCCACGCGCGAATGCAGCACGTCGCCGACGATGGCCACCACCAGATTCGAGAAATCCTTCTTGTAATGGCGGATGGTGTACATGTCGAGCAGCCCCTGCGTGGGGTGCGCGTGGCGCCCATCGCCCGCGTTGACGACGTGCACGTGCGGCGCCACGTGCTGCGCCAGCAGGTAGGGCGCGCCGCTTTCGGAATGGCGCACGACGAAGATGTCGGCCGCCATGGCACTCAGGTTGGCCACGGTGTCGAGCAGCGATTCACCCTTGGCGGTGGACGAACGCGCAATGTCGAGCGTGTACACGTCGGCCGACAAGCGCGTGGCGGCAATGTCGAAGGTAGTGCGCGTGCGGGTGCTGTTCTCGAAGAACAGGTTGAACACGCTCTTGCCGCGCAGCAGCGGCACCTTCTTGACCTCGCGCTCGCTCACGCCGACAAACTGCGCGGCGGTGTCGAGGATGTGCGTCAGGATGTCGCGCGAAAGACCTTCAGTGGACAGCAGGTGGATCAGCTCGCCGTTGGCGTTGAGTTGCGGGTTGTGTCGGGCCAGCACGTGCATCACCCCTTGTCTTCGACGTGGAAACTGAACGCGCCTTCGTCTGCACGCGCCAGTTGCAGCGATTGCGTGGCCGGCAGCACCACGCGCGCGGCAGCGAACTCGGCCGCCACCGGCAACTGGCGCCCGCCGCGATCGACCAGCACCGCCAGCCGCACGCGGGCCGGGCGACCATAGTCGAACAGCTCGTTGACCACGGCGCGGATGGTGCGGCCGGTGTAGAGCACGTCGTCGAGCAGCAGGATGTCGGCGCCGTTGATGTCGAACGGCAGCGTGGTCTGCCCGCTGGCGGCCAGGCCCCGCTTGGCGTAATCGTCGCGGTGCATGGCGGACGATATGGCCCCGGCCGCGCCCGGCAGGCCCAGATCGGCCTGCAAGCGTTCGGCCAGCCATTGGCCGCCAGAGACAATGCCCACCAGCCGCGTCTCGGGCGTCAGCAACGGGCGCACGCCGCGCTGCAGTTCGCCGTACAGCGCCTCGGCGTCCAGCGCCAGTGAACTCATGGAAGACTCCTCAGGAATTGCTCCAGGATGATGGCGGCCGCGGCCGCATCGGCGTCGCGCGCGCCTTGGGCATGCGCTTCGGTGGTGGAGTAGCGCTCGTCCACCTCGAACACCGGCAGGCCGAAACGCCCGCGCAACTGGCGCGCGAAGCGCTGCGCGCGGCGCGTGTTCTCGTGCGCGGCGCCGTCCGGGTGAAACGGCACGCCGACCACCAGCGCATCGGGCTGCCATTCGGCCACCACCGCCGCGACGGGCGGCCAGCGCGCGTCGCCCTCGGCCCGGATGGTGGATTGCGGCGTGGCCGTACGTGTGAGCCGGTTGCCGACCGCAACGCCGGTGCGTTTGAGGCCAAAGTCGAAGGCCAGAAAGCTCGTGTGTGATGCCGACACGTCGGTCGTGGTATCAGACGCCATGGCCGTGAACAAAACGCCGCCGACCAAGAAAAGGCTGCGCGGTGAAGGCGGTGCGTGTGAAGCCGGAACGCAGTGGGCCACGCATCACTTCTCAGGCATGCCCCACGTCTGGCGACAGCATCCAGGGCTCCAGGCCCAGCAGGCGCAGCGCCATGTCATAGCGCTGCTCCACGGGGGCGTCGAAGATGAGGTCGGCATCGGCGTTCACGGTCAACCAGCTGTTGCCGGCGATTTCCGATTCAAGCTGCCCTTCGCCCCAAGACGAATAACCCAGCGTGATCAGCACGCGGCGCGGGCCACCGCCCGACGACATGGCTTCCAGCACATCCTTGGAGGTGGTCATTTCGAGACCACCCGGTACCGCCAGCGTGGACGCATAGATCGACTGATCGGGCGCCAGCCCATCGGCCACGATGGGTTCGTGCAATACGAAGCCGCGCTCGGTCTGCAACGGCCCGCCATGAAATACCGGCTGCACACCAAGATCGCGGCGCTCCAGCGGCAGATCAACGCGCTCAAACAGATCGGCCAGGTTGATGCTGCCCGGCTTGTTGATGATCAGGCCCAGCGCGCCGCGCTCGCTGTGCTCGCACACGTAGACCACGCTGCGCGCAAACGTCCCATCGTCCATGCCGGGCATGGCGATGAGAAAGTGGTTCGTCAGATTGATGGACTGCGCGTCATCGGCCATGGCCCGATTTTAGCGGGCCATGGCCTTGCAGTAGCCGGATGTCAGGCGGTTGCACCGGCGGTCGCGGCGCGGGCGTAGTCCTTGATCAGGCCCAGCAGTTCGTCTTCGGAATACGGCTTGCCCAGGTAGTGGTCGACACCCAGCTCGCGCGCATGCTCACGGTGCTTCTCGGCGATGCGCGAAGTGATCATGATCACGGGCAAGCCACGCAGCCGCTCGTCAGCGCGAATGTTGCGCACGAAGTCGAAGCCGTCCATGCGGGGCATTTCGATGTCCGAGAGCACCACCGTCGGCAACTCGCCCTGGAGCCGTTCAAGGCCTTGCAGGCCGTCGGCGGCCAGCGCCACGCGGTAGCCCTCGCGCTGCAGCAGGCGCTGCGTGACGCGACGCACGGTGATGGAGTCGTCGACCACCAGAACCAGCGGGATGTCGGAGTGCGGCAGCGCCTGCACCGGCGTCGGCGCATCGGGCGCCGCGCCTGCTGCTTCTGCCTTCGGCGGCGTCAGGCTCAAGGCGCGCGCCTGTTCGCCATACACCGCCGACAGGGCCACCGGGTTGTAGATCAGTGCCACGGCACCCGAGGCCAGGGCTGTGATGGCCACCAGACCCGGCAAACGCGACAACTGCGGGCCGAGCGCCTTCACCACCACTTCCTGGTTGCCCAGCACCTCGTCGACGTGAACTGCGATCCGCTGCTGCGCCGAACGGAAAATCACCACTGGCGTGGTGCGTCCGGCAGGTTCGGTGCTGCGCGGCGAGCTTTGCAGCAACGCACCCGACCAGAAGAAAGGCAACTGCTCGTCGCCAAACCGGTAGCTGCCGGTTTCGTAAGCTTGCTGCAGTTCCTTGGCGGGCGCGCGCTGCACGATCTCCACCAGGTTGGACGGCACGCCCACCGAGAGCGTGCCAGCGCGCAACATCACCACGTGCGTGACGGCGGTGGTCAGCGGCAGCACCAAACGGAAGCTGGAGCCTTGCCCTTCGCGGGTGTGGGTCTCAATGCGGCCACCGAGGGCCTGCACTTCGGTGCGCACCACGTCCATGCCGACACCGCGCCCAGCCAGCTCGGTCACCTCGGTGGCGGTCGAAAAACCCGACGAAAAGATGAGGTTGGCCACCTCGGCATCGCTCAGCACCTGGTTCGGCGTGATGAGCCCCTGCTGCAAGGCACGTTCGCGAATGCGCGGCAGGTTGAGGCCAGCGCCGTCATCGCGGAACTCGACCGCGACGTCGTTGCCGGATTGCTGCACATCGATGCTGATCAAGCCTGCCGCATCCTTGCTGCGCGCGGAACGCACGGCCTGCGTTTCGATGCCGTGCACCACGCAGTTGCGCAGCAGATGCTCGAACGCGGGCGTCATGCGGTCCAGAATGCCGCGGTCCATCTCGATCGAGCCACCCGTGATGTCCAGACGCACCTGCTTGCCGGTTTCCTTGGATGCCTGGCGCACCACGCGATACAGCCGCTCGGAGATGCCCTCGAACTCGACCATGCGCGTGCGCAGCAGATCGCGCTGCAACTCACGCGACTGCCGGGCCTGGGCCGCCAGATCGTCTTCGCTGGCCTCCACAGCACGCTGCAGGCTGCGCTGCACCGTGGCCACGTCGTTCACCGACTCGGCCATGATGCGCGTCAACTCCTGCATGCGCGTGAAGCGGTCGAACTCGAGTGGATCGAAGTTCTGCTGCGCATCCTTGGACAAGGCCAGCCGCGACTGCATTTGCGTCTCGGCCTGCAACTCGACGTCGCGCAGTTGAAGCCGCAGACGCTCCAGGTTGCCGGTTAAATCGTTCAGTGATCCGCGCAGCTGGCCGATTTCGGCTTCCAGCCGCGCACGCGAGGTCACCACTTCACCCGCTTGCGACACCAGACGGTCAAGCAACTGCGAGCGCACCCGCACTGCTTGGCTCGCCGACGCGCGGGCGGAGATCAGCGAGAGGGTCGCCGGCAATGCAACATCGCCACGCGCCATCGGTATCGGGCGTTCGGCGCGCGATGTATCGGCTGCCGGTGACGGCGCAGCCACCGGCGCCTCTGTGACTGGCGCCACAGGGACCGCCACCGACATCGGCGCGGATCCGGCGTCGATCGTTTCATGGGGAGCTTGCAGGCGGCGGAAACCCACCTCCAACTCGTCCAGATAGTCCATCAGCGGCTCGAGATCCGAGCCGGCGACGTTTTCCGTGCCGATGGTTTCGATCGCCGACTCGGTGCGGTGCGCCATTTCCCCAAGGCGCAGCGCACCGGCCAGACGGGCGCTGCCCTTGAGCGTGTGCAGCGCACGCAGGACCTGGCTGCGGGCACCGCGGTCGTCCGGGTGACCGACCCACTGGCGCAAGGCGGTACCGAGTTGCGGCAGCAGTTCCTCGGCTTCTTCCTCGAAGATCGGGAACAGATCAGGATCGACGGCATCGGCAACGTCGATGTCGTCGCCAAGGGCACTGGCTGGTGTCGCGACATTGGTCACCGTGATGGTCGGCGCAGTCACTGCTGCAGGATGAACCTGCAGCTGTTCCTCGGCAGGAGGCAACGCCAATGCTGCCGAATCATCATCTGCAGCCGCCGCTTCTGCACGCTCGCCGTTCATGACCTCCACCGGCTCCAGCGCCTGAACGGCCGCCAGGATGTCGGCATTCGGCGCCTTCAGCATGCCAGCGGCAAACTGATGCAATACGCGACGCACATCTTCGGATGCGTCACCCAACACCCTGGCCTGTTGGGCGGTGCCCCTGGTTTGCCCATGCAGACGCTCCAGCGCGTGCTCCACGGCGCGCGCCAGCTCCGACAGTGCGCTGAATCCCACCGTGGCAGAGCTGCCGGCCAGCGAGTGCGCACGGGCGATGGCACGCTCGGGAATCGGTTGATCCAGTTCCAGCGCCCACTCCGACAGCTCGGTGATCAACTGACGCGACCACTCGTCGGCCTCATTCAGGTAGACGTTGTAGAGCGGGACGCTGATCCGCAGATCGCCGATCTGCTTGTATTGGTCGTCGTCCGACGCGATTTCTTCGCCGGTGCGCGCATCAGCATCAGCCACCACGGGATCGTGCTCCGTGGCGAAATCAAGCTCGCCGAGGTCCAGTGCAAGCAACTCCTCATCGGCTTGGATGGGGTCACATGCCGCGTCGTCGAGAACAGGCTCGACCGCAGTCACATCCAATGACTGAAACTCGGCATCGGCATTTCCGGCCGCGTCGTGCACGGTGATCACCGTTGGGTCGATGGCCGCTTCCTGCACCAACCCTTGCGCCACATCCTCTGGCACAGCAGTGAAGTCCAGTTCCGACAGGTCCAAGGCCAGCAGCGGCTGCTCAACGGATTCAATTGATGCGGGAGCAACAGGCTCGTCGGTCTCAAGGGACTCTGGCGCCAACGAGCCCAGTTCCAAAACGATCGTCGCATCGGTCGCGGCGTTCACCGGGGCATCATGTTTCGGTGGCTCCACCGAAAAATCGAACTCGGCATCGAGTGCCGCTGCATCGATCTCGGTCACTTCGGCGGTCGGAACAGCTTCGAAGGTTTCACCCGCCATGTCGAAGGTCAGCAAGTCCGCTGGGGCTGCATCCATCTCGGCTTGCAGCAATTCGCTGGACAATGATTCATCTGGCGTTGCATGAATGGGCGCCGATAACTCCAGATCAGGCAAATCGAACGCGGCCAGCGGTTGAAGCGTCGCCGCTTCAACCGTGGGCGCGGCGTGCAACAGAGAATTCTCAACAACCAGGTCGTTACCCACCGACCCCTCGTCCGGCATTTGCACTGTCACTGTTTCGGTGACACTGGGATCGGACCCCAATTCATCCACCGGGCCGAATTCCAACGGGACACGAACGCCTTCGAGACGCAGCGCATCCGCAGCGGTCCTGAATGGCGCACTGGCCCATCCGCCATCACTCTTGGTGGCGATGTCTTCCACCCAGGCACCGAATCCGAGCATCGCTTCGCTGGCCAATGAACGAAGGTCATCCGTGACGGGCTTCTGCTCAGAGAGCCAAGCGTTCAGCAGTTGCTCCATCGACCAGGCGGCTTCGCCAAACTCCGTCAGGCCGACCATGCGCGAACTGCCCTTGAGCGTGTGAAAGGCCCGGCGCAAGGTCGTTTGCTGCTCCAGATCGCCTGGTGCCGCGGCCAAGCCTTCTATCGCGTCGCCGCCGGTCTGAACGACTTCGCGCGCTTCTTCAAGAAAGATGTCCAGCAGATCGTCGTCGTCCGAGAACGACGCATCGGTCTCGGAAGGCGCGGGCATTGGCGCTGGCGCGCCCGCCACCACATGAAGTGTTTCCAGCGCGTCGTTCAGGCCCACATCATCCTGCTGGCGCGCTGCTTCAGCCGCACGGTGCGCCGCATCAGCCAAGGCAGGTCGATCATCGAGTGCCGCATTGGCCGCGATCTGGTCCAGTTGCCCCGGCAGGATGTCCGGCGGCAGTGTGTCATCCAACAATTGCCCCGGGGCGGTGAAGGTGGAGACAGGGCTCGAATCCAGATCGAGCGCAAAATCGACCTCGTCGTCGTCGGCCGCGGCGTTTTCAAGCTCCGGCTCTTCATGCGCGACGCGACCGGTCACGTGCTTCAGTTCGCCAGCCTCGGCGTCGTACACAAACAACTTGCGCGCAAGCACGGGCTGATAACCCAGCATGTCGATCTGGAAACCGAGCGCACCCAAGGTGTTGCCGAGCTTGTCGAACGTGCCGGCGCCCTTGACCTGCTCGGGATCGACTTCCGTAACCAGCAGTTCATCAACCGTGTCACGCATGCGTCCCACGGCCAAGGCTGCTTGATCGAGACCCAAGACCGACAACACGCCCCGCATCTGGCCCATGAGACTCGGCACAGAGGCCAGCACGTTTTTGTCCGCGGGGTTGCGGAAAAACTGATCCAGGTGTTGCTCGACTTCGCCAAGCGTGGTGCGCAGCTCGCCCACCACGGTGCCCATGGTCTGACGGTCGCTCACGCTGCGATAGAGCCCCTCCATCCACGGCTCCAGCGGTGGCGCCGAAGCCCCGCCACGAACCGTGTCCAGTCGATTGGCGAGTTGCTGCAGACGCTCGGCAAAGATGGCATCGCTGGGCTGGAAATCGGCGAACGAAGCCTCGAGAAACAACACCGCCGTGGCAGTCTCCATCGCCAGCTCGGGCGCGGGAGCCTTGCCAGATTGCGCAGTCTGTTGAGCAACGCGATTGAGCGCGTCCGCGAGCGACTTGCCTTGGCCATGCAACTTGTCGAGCGACTCGGCCACCAGGCCGAACTGATCGACGCACGCCTTGGTCCGCGCCATGTCGCCGCCCGCGAGGGCAGACCAGTTTTCCTTGACCGCCTCAACGCGCCGGCGCGCCTGCGCCAGCACCGCAGGGTCGTACAAGCCGAAAGTGGGCTCGTCGTAAGGCGATGCGACGTAGCGATCCAGTGACCAGGCGCGACGCACGGCATGGAGAACGGGCGCCTCAACACCCTGCTTTGGCTGGGCCTGGGCACAAAAGAACAGCAAATCCTGAGCCAGGCGCTCCGACACGCTCTGATCGCCACGCGCCAACGATGTGTACTGAAGCAGGATGCGCGACGCAGCCCGCTTGGCGTAAACATCCATCGGCAGCAGCGCCTTGGCCAAGGCCTCGAAAAACGCTGCTGCGAGCTTCCAGAACACCGCTGGCTGGCGCGCGGTTTCGCCCTGGGCCAGCCCCAGGCTGACGAAACCGATTTCCGACGCGGCGTTGACATCGCCGTGCTTCATGATCTTCAACACGCGCTGATCGAGACGACCGCGCACTTCTGGCGTGTAGCGCAGCGGCTGGGCTGCGGCCGGTGTAGCTGGGTCCATCCAGCGCCAAGGAACCATCCACAAGTCGGCCGGGTGGATGCGATCCGCGCCGGCCATCTCCTGCACCTGCCTGAACTGCGGAAACAGGCCCATGGCGGAACGTGGCCGCTCGCCGAGCTGAGACTCCAGGTACTCGACCAGTGCGAACCCGGCACGCTCCAGCGTGTTTGCCGTTTGCTCAGTGCATTTTTCGGGATGCAGCACGAACTGCTGAACCGCGCCCTCCATGCCGCGAACCATTTGTGCCGGCACCGCCTGACCCACCATGTCCAGCGCGCCCACCACCTGGTGCAGTTGTTGGCGCGCCATGCGCAACTGGCTGGCGTCCACCGACGCCAGATCAACACCGCGGGCCGTCTCTGCGTCGTGCGCGAAACGCTTGAGGGATTTGGTGGCCGATTCGATCGACTTGCGCGTTTCGTCCAGAACCCACGCCAGTGGCCCCAGGTCTGCCACGGCGGCTGCGCCTTGGGCGCGGATCTCGGCTTGGTGGTTCATCACCATGACTTCATGCACTCCAGAAGCGATCTTCGACAGTCGGACGCCGATGCAATATCAGGGGCGCGCTTGTTTCAACGAGGTCAGGCAATCTTGAATCGGGCCACCGACTGGCGCAATTCATCGGCCATGCGCGCCAGCTCTCGCACTTGGTTGGCGGTGGAGCGCGTGCTTTCGCCAGTCTGCTCGGTCACCGCAAAAATGTGCTGGATGTTGCTGGCCACTTCGTTGGCCTGATCGGCCTCTTTGGATGCCGAAGACGAAATCTGCTCAATCAGGTCAGCCAGCCGGCGCGACACTCGGTCGATCTCCGACAGCGCGGTACCCGCGTTGTCCGACAGCCGCGCGCCTTCGACCACACCCTGCGTCGAGCGCTCCATGGCGGCCACCGCATCCTGAGTGTCGGTCTGAATGGCCTTCACCAGCGCCGCAATCTGACGCGTGGCATCGCCAGAGCGTTCAGCCAGCCGCTGCACCTCTTCCGCCACCACAGAGAAGCCGCGGCCGGCTTCACCCGCCGATGCTGCCTGAATCGCCGCGTTCAGCGCCAGCACGTTCGTTTGTTCGGTAATGTCGGCAATCAGCTCCGTGATCTCACCAATCTCCTGAGACGACTCGCCCAGTCGCTTGATCCGCTTGGAGGTTTCCTGAATCTGGTCGCGAATCGAGTTCATACCGCCGATGGCGTTCTGCACCGCCGTCAGGCCGGACTCGGCCGCTTCCAGCGACTGGCGCGCCACCGAAGCTGATTCCTGCGCTTGCGCCGACACGTCGTTGATTCGGGTCGCCATTTCCAGCACCGACTGGCCGGTTTCACGAATCTCGCGCAGCTGCTCGGTCGACGTCGCCAGCAGTTCGGTGGAGGTGGTCTCGACCTTCGCCGTGGTCTGCGCCACCCGGGTGGCCGTGCTTTGCACGTTGCCGACCAGCGAGCGCAATTCCTCCACCGTGTAGTTCACCGAGTCGGCGATGGCGCCGGTGATGTCTTCCGTCACCGTGGCTTCCTGCGTCAGATCGCCCTCGGCCACCGTCTGCAACTCGTTCATCAGACGCAAAATCGCAGCCTGGTTGGCATCGTTGACGCGCTTGGCCTCTTGCTGCTGCATTTCAGCCGAGTGGCGCTGCTGCTCCGCCATCATCTGGCGCTGACGGCTCTCATGCAGTTGCACGTAGGCCAGACCCACCGCTGCCAGCAAGGCGATCGCCGCAGGAATCAGCAGCATCAGCAGGCTGCTCAGACCCAGACCCGCCGCGCCCGACAGCTTGTCTTGCAGTGCCTCCAGATCCTTGCGCAGCGGCTCGCTGTCGGCCACGATGGCGGTCTGCGCTTCACGAGCGGACACCAAGCCTTGCAGGTTGCCCAGAATGCCGCCGGCTTGGGTGCGCGTCTCCTCGTACATCTTGAGCAACGCGGTGAGGCGTTCGCGCGTCTGCTCGTCCTTGGCGGGTGCCAAGCGCAATTCCTGGCTGCCATTCAGCAAGCCCTCGGCGATCTCTTTGAAGGAGTTCAGGTCCTTTCCAAGCAGGAAAACCGCCTCGGGGCTCACGCCTTCCATGGTCAGGAACTCGTTGGCCGACTTGCCGATGCGTTGGGTCAACATCACCAGCTGGCCAGCCGCGGAGATTTCGGCGGCGGGTGCGTTCTGCTGCAATTTGAGCGACGAGACAGTCTCGGCGACTTCCAGCAGGTCCGACGACTGGCGGCTGACCGAGCGCAAGGAAGTACCGACCTGCGTCAGCGTCTTCTGCTGGGCGAGCACTGCAGCCGCGTTTTTCTCAGCGCGATCGACCAGCGGGACAATCTTGCCCATTTCGGCGCTGTAGGCGTCACCCAGCGCGGTGACCTTGTCGTTGCCGTTCTGCAATCCGTGCACGTTGGAGGACAGCGCTGCAGAACTCTCTTTCAGTTCCGGGAACGCCTCAGGACTGCCGACCAACGCCTGCGAAACCGATTTCGCAAGACGCTGCGACTGCATCAGCGACTGACCGATGGCACCCACCTGCCGCGCGCCACGGTCGGTCTGCGACACCGTCCAGTACACCATGGCCGCCAGCACAACCAAAGCAAGCGCCAACAAGATAGACAGCAAACGCTGGTGCTGCGCCGCCGAACGCGCGCCCAACAAGGGCACCGCGAAAGTGTCGTCGGCTGGCAGCGCTGCCCCTTCGGGCTCGTCCAGGGTGGAAACCATGACGGTGCTGTCGCCGTGCCCGCGTGAGTCGTAGTCGACCGCGGCCGAGGGCGCTGCTGCGAGTGGATCCTGCGCAATGGTCTCCACGCTGTCGGCGGCGGGCTCTTGGGGGTTCTTCTTGAACAGGTTGGAGATCTGATGAGCGAGTGCCATGTTGCGACCTTGAAAAACGAACTACACGCCAACGCCCAGAAAGGCTTGGTGCTGAGAAAGGGTCTGCAGGTTGATTTCCTGCCATTGCCGACCATCGAGGTCGGTGTAAGCGTGACCAAAATAAGAAGGTGCGGATGCGTCGGGCGGCGTCGACGAGGCAAATGCGTCGGTGGTGCGCAGACCGAGAAGACGATCGACCAACAAGGCGCAGTTGGCTTCCAGCACCGGGTTCAGCGCCACCAGGCGACACTGCGCCAGCTCGCTCTCGGTGCGTGCTCGCGCGGCCGCGTCCTGCACGAACGACGCCAGATCAACCACTGCCGACAGGCCACCACGAAGATTGGCCACGCCCATGAACCAGTGCTGCACGTACGGCACCCGCTGCACATCGGTCCACGAAAAGATCTCGCCGGCATGACTGAGCGGAAAGAGCAGACGCGCCGCGCCAGCCTCCACCGCCAGCCACGATGCGGCCACGCCGGACGTGCGCGCGGACTGCAGCCGCTCGGCCAGTCGGCTTTGAAATTCCCGAAGCGCTTGCTTGTTCGCCATGGGCTTAGCCGAGGGCCTTGATCTTGCCCATCAACTCAGCGTGATCGACGGGCTTGGTGATGTAATCGCGCGCGCCTTGGCGCATGCCCCAGACGCGATCGGTTTCCTGATTCTTGCTGGTGCACATGATGATGGGCACATCGGTAAAACGCGGATCGCGCGAGATCGCACGCGTCAGCTGAAAGCCGTTCTGGCCCGGCATCACCACGTCCATCAGAATCAGATCGGGCTTACCCTGATCCAGCTTGCGCTGCGCGTCTTCTGCGTTCTCGGCCGTGGTCACGGCAAAGCCGGCCTTCTTGAGCATGTCGCTCAGGTACATCAATTCCGTCTTGGAATCGTCAACGATCAGCACGTTGCGGATCGACATCACACAGCTCCTTGGTTGGCGGCGCCAAACTGCTGCACGGCTTGCAGCAACTGGTCCTTGGTGAACGGTTTGGTCAGGTATTCCTGCGAACCGACCATGCGGCCGCGCGCCTTGTCGAACACGCCGTCCTTGGACGAAAGCATGACCACCGGCGTGGCGGCGAATTTTTCATTGCGCTTGATGATGGCGCAGGTCTGATACCCATCCAGGCGTGGCATGAGGATGTCGCAGAAGATCAGATCCGGCTGCGCGTCGTTGACTTTGGCGAGCGCATCGAAACCGTCCTCCGCCAGCATGACCTCGTGGCCGCCCTGCTTGAGAAAAATCTCGGCACTGCGCCGAATGGTGTTGCTGTCGTCAATGACCAGCACTCGCTTTGATGCCATCTAAACCTCGCGGCTCTCCGTTGGAGCCGCCGAAGCAGCCCAGAACAATGGCAGACCAACCCTTTTCAGGATCAGATCTGCACCATCTCGAAGTCTTCCTTCCTCGCCCCGCATTCGGGGCAGGTCCAGTTCATCGGAACCTGCTCCCACGGCGTGCCCGGCGCGATACCATGGTCGGGTGCGCCGTCGGCCTCGTCATAGAGCCAGCCGCATATCAGACACATCCAAGTCTTCGTTTTCATTACAGCTTAAGTTGCACCTGCTTAGAATGCAATTGATTGTATCGACGGGGGTTTCGGCGCGGCACTATGTCGCACCTAACCGTCCTATTTGTACCCATGACACGTTCCAGCGCGCCCGAACCGTCGCGGGATAACGACACTGCCGACGAAACGGCCGCACCGCACGACACGCTGCCCTGCGTGCTCAGCTTCAACGCCAGCGATCCGACGGGTGCCGGCGGCGTGGTCAGCGACGCCATGGTCATCGCCTCGATCGGCGCGCACGCATTGCCGGTGATCACGGGCGCCTACGTGCGCGATACGCGAGAAATCATGGGCCACGCCAGCCTGGGCGACGACGCCGTGGCCGAGCAAGCCGGCGCGGTGGCCGAAGACATTCCGCTGCACGCCATCAAGATCGGCTTTGTCGGCAGCGCCGAGGCGGTGGCCGCCATTGCCGCTTTCGTCTCCGACTACCCCGCCGTGCCGGTGATCGCCTACATGCCCGATCTGTCGTGGTGGAGCGAAGACGAGATCGACAACTACCTCGATGCCTTCCGCGAACTGCTGCTGCCCCAGGTCGCCGTGCTGGTGGGCAACAACACCACCTTGCGCCATTGGCTGCTGCCCGAATCGACCACCGACCGCCGGGCACGCGCGACCGATCTGGCACGTGCCGCTGGCGAGCTGGGCGTGTCCTACGTGCTGGTGACCGGCATTCCCGCCGTCGGCGATCAGCTGGGCAACGTGCTGGCCTCGGCACAGGGTGAGCTGTTCAGTCAGTCGTACGAGCGCATCGACGCCGGCTTTCTCGGCGCGGGCGATATCCTGTCGGCCGCGCTGACGGCGCTCATCGCCACCGGCTCCGAACTCACCGAGGCCGTCGCCGAAGCCCTGCAATACCTTGACCAGGCGCTCGACCACGGCTTTCGCCCCGGCATGGGCCGCGCGGTCGCCGATCGCCTGTTCTGGGCCGAATCCGACGACGCCGACAGCGCGGACGACGACGCGCCGCCGTCCTTTGACATTCCACACCCCTTCAATGAAACCAAGCACTGATCTCAATGACGCGCTGATGGCGCGCGCCCGCCAGGTGATTCCCGGCGGCGTCAATTCCCCCGTGCGCGCCTTTCGCGCCGTCGGCGGCACACCGCGCTTCGTGCAGCGCGCGCACGGCGCCTACTTCTGGGACGCCAACGACACCCGCTACATCGACTACATCGGCTCCTGGGGCCCGATGATCCTGGGCCACGGGCACCCCGCCGTGCTCGAAGCAGTGCAGCAAGCCGCCACCGAAGGCTTTTCCTTCGGCGCGCCGACCGAACGCGAGATCGAGCTGGCCGAAGAAATCCTCTCGCTCGTGCCCAGCATGGAGATGGTACGACTGGTCTCCAGCGGCACCGAAGCCGGCATGACCGCCATCCGCCTGTCGCGCGGGGCCACCGGGCGCAGCAAGATCATCAAGTTTGAAGGCTGCTATCACGGCCACGCCGACGCGTTGCTGGTCAAGGCCGGCTCGGGCCTGGCCACCTTCGGCCACCCGACCAGCGCCGGCGTGCCGCCCGAGGTGGTGCAGCACACGCTGGTGCTCGAATACAACAACATCGCGCAGTTGGAAGAAGCGTTTGCCCAGCACGGCGCCGAGATCGCCGGCCTGATCATCGAGCCGATTGCCGGCAACATGAACTTCGTGCGCGCCAGTGTCGACTTCACGCGTCGCGCGCGCGAGTTGTGCACGCAGCACGGCGCGCTGCTGATCTACGACGAGGTCATGACCGGCTGCCGCGTGGCGCTGGGCAGTGCGCAAAGCGTGTACGCCAGGTTGATTCCCGGCTTCGAGCCCGACATCACGGTGATGGGCAAGGTCATCGGCGGCGGCATGCCGCTGGCGGCGTTTGGCGGCAAGCGCGCGGTGATGGAGCAACTGGCGCCGCTCGGGCCCGTCTACCAGGCCGGCACGCTGTCCGGCAACCCGGTCGCCACCGCCTGCGGGCTGGCCACGCTGCGCGAGATCAAGAAGCCCGGCTTTTTTGAAGCCCTGTCGGCCAAGACGCAGCACCTGGTCGACGGCCTGGGCAGCGCCGCGCGCGAGGCCGGCGTGCCGTTCAGCGCCGATAGCGAAGGCGGCATGTTCGGCTTCTTTTTGTTGCCCGAATTGCCGCAGAACTACACGCAGGTGATGAAGACCGACGGCTTGCGCTTCAACCAGTTGTTCCACGGCCTGCTCGAGCGCGGCGTGTACATCGCCCCCGCGCTGTACGAAGCCGGCTTTGTCAGCGCCGCCCACAGCGACGACGACCTGGGGGCCACCATCGAGGCGGCCCGCGAGGTTTTCAGGAAACTATGATTTTCATAGCTGCTCGCGCTTGTCTGACAAGCGCCAGCGCCTGTTTTTAGCACTGATGCGACGCGTGGGCGTCTGCGCCACGTGACGCTGTGCTGAGCTTGTCGGGCGTGGCACTTCTCACACAAGCGGCGCTTTCAACGCCTTAATCGTTCAGCTAAAGGTTCTTGTTTTCCGTCCTCATTGCTATTCTCCAGCGCACCCATCAACGGAGGAAGGTATGAGGAAAGTCGGCATCATCGCGCTCGCGCTGTTGCTCGCCGCGGCCAGCGGCGTGCAGGCCCGGGGCGCGCGCTTCAAGGGCTCGGGCGGCTCGCACGGTTCGTCGCACAGCACGCCGCACGCCGAATCATCGGACGGCGGCGTTCATCTGCCGAGCGTGCGCCCGCGCAGCCAGGGCAGCAGCGAACAGAACCAAGCGGCGACCGGCGGCGCCACCAACACCGCCGCGCCCGATTCGCGCACCGCCATGCAGGACCGCCTCAACGCCGAACTGGCGGCCCAGCGCGCGGCCACGCCGCCCGGCGCACCCGTGGGCACGCTGTCGGCGGCGCCCAAGCTGGTGGAGCCGGCTCCGCTGGCCGCCAACGAACGCCGTGTCACGCAACGCACGGCGGTGGAGAAAACCGTCGCCGTGAAGGCGATGGGACCGGCCGACCTGACCGCACTGGTGCCCAAGGACTCGGCCAAGAAAGCAAACGTCGACGACCAACGCCGCCCTGACCGCTTCAACAGCCGGGGCGTGAACTGTTCGCTGTATCCGGCGCGCTGCGGCTAAAGGCTTGCTGTCGCCCCAACAAGAAAAGCGGCCGTTTGGCCGCTTTCTTGTTTTTGGGCAGCGCTTCAATGCCTGAAGTGCCGCACGCCAGTGAACACCATCGCCACGCCGCGCTCGTCGGCCGCATCAATCACTTCCTGATCGCGCATCGAACCGCCGGGCTGGATGACGCAGGTCGCGCCCTGGTCGATCACCACGTCCAGCCCGTCGCGGAACGGAAAGAACGCATCGCTCGCCACCGCCGTTCCCTGCAGCGACAAGCCTGCGTGCCCCGCCTTGATGCTGGCGATGCGCGCCGAGTCGAGCCGGCTCATCTGCCCGGCGCCGACACCCATGGTCATGCCGCCTGAGCAGAACACGATGGCGTTGCTCTTGACGAACTTGGCGACCTTCCAGGCAAACAGCAGGTCTTGCAGTTGCTGATCGGTCGGCGTCTTCTTCGTCACCACCTTCAGCTCGGCCAGCGTCAGCTCGTGGTTGTCGGCGGTCTGCATCAACAGGCCCGAACCGACGCGCTTGACGTCCATGGCATTCAGCCCGCGATCCCAAGCGCTGGCGCCGCCCGGCTGCACGCCGGCGAGCGAAATGCGCAGCACGCGCACGTTCTGCTTGGCCTTGAACACGGCCAACGCCTCGGGCGTGAAATCGGGCGCCATCAGCACCTCGACGAACTGCTTCGACACCGCCTCGGCCGCCGCGCCGTCGACCGGCACGTTGAAGGCGATGATGCCACCGAAGGCGCTGGTCGGGTCGGTCTTGAAGGCTTTTTGATACGCCTCGAGCGCATCCGCGCCCACCGCCACGCCGCACGGGTTGGCGTGCTTGACGATGACGCATGCGGGCGCGCTGAACTGCTTGACGCATTCCCACGCCGCGTCGGCATCGGCGATGTTGTTGTAGCTCAGCTCCTTGCCCTGCAGCTGCTCGGCCGTCACCAGCGAGCCGGGCGCGGGGTACAGGTCGCGGTAGAAGGCGGCTTGCTGGTGCGGGTTTTCGCCGTAGCGCAGGTCTTGCAGCTTGATGAAGCGGCCATTGCTTTGCGCGGCAAACAACCCCCTGGCCGGCGTCCCGCTTGCGCCAGCAGCATCGAAATCAATAGCAGACAGATAGTCGCTGATGGCCGCGTCGTAATTGCTGATGCGGTTGAACGCGGCCACGGCCAGGGCAAAACGCGTCTTGTCGGACAGCTTGCCGCCGCCCGCCTGCAACTCGGCCAGCACCGGCGCGTACTGCGCGGCGTCGGTCAGCACCGCCACGTCCTGCCAGTTCTTGGCCGCGCTGCGCACCAT
>JAGOVZ010000001.1:0-34638 GCA_018060485.1 Ottowia sp.
CGGATCAGGCTGTGATGGCCGAACTGGAGCACGCCTTCAAGTTCAACGATGCCGTGCTGCGCCACCTGACGGTGCAGCGCAAGAAGGCCGATACCGCCCCATCGTCAATGATGAAGACCGTCGAGCGTGAAGAAGCGCGCAAGGCGCAGCAGGCGGAAACCACCAACTGATCTGGCGTTATCGCGCGGTCAAGGAGAAGTGAACCAGACCCGGCTCACGGCCAGCATCGTCGAGATCGGCGCTGTGCGCCTGACCCCCGCCGGCGTGCCGGCACTCGATGCCCGGCTCGAACACGAGTCCGAGGTCGAAGAGGGGGGCAGCAGCCGGCAGGTCAAGGCGCTGCTCAAGGCGGTGGCCCTGGGGGCCGTGGCCGAAAGGCTCGGCAGGCAGCCGATAGGCTCCGCGTGGTGTTTCACCGGTTTTCTCGCCAGCCCGCGCAACGCCAAGTCGGTGGTGCTCCACATCCAGGATTTTCAGCAAGATTAGATTCAAGGAGGCCTCATGGCCACGTTCAAGAAATTCAACAAGGACAAGCGCCCCAAGCGCAATACGCAATCGCTGCTGTTCAAGCGCAAGCGCTTCTGCCGCTTCACGGTCGCCGGCGTCGAAGAAATCGACTACAAGGACGTCGACACGCTGCGCGATTTCATCGGCGAAAACGGCAAGATCGTCCCCGCGCGCCTGACCGGCACGCGTGCCTTCTACCAGCGCCAACTCAACACCGCCATCAAGCGCGCACGCTTTCTGGCCATGCTGCCGTACAGCGACCAGCACCGCGTCTGAAGAAGGAGTCATCACCATGCAAATCATTCTTCTGGACAAGGTTGTCAACCTCGGCAACCTGGGTGAAATCGTCAAAGTCAAGGACGGTTACGCCCGCAACTTCCTGATTCCTTCGGGTCGGGCGCGTCGCGCCACCGAGGCTGCCAAGGCCGAGTTCGAAGCCCGCCGCGCCGAACTGGAAAAGCAAGCCGCTGAAAAGCTGGCGGCTGCCCAGGCGCAAGGCGAAAAGCTGAACGGCCAGACCATCAAGCTGACGCAAAAAGCCGGTGTTGACGGCCGCCTGTTCGGTTCGGTCACCAACCACGACATTGCCGACGAGCTGAAAAAGCATGGCTTCGACGTGCACAAGTCGCAAGTTCGCCTGCCCAATGGCCCCATCAAGGTCGTCGGCGATAACACCGTACAGGTGTCGTTGCACACCGATGTGGACGCCGAGATCACGGTGGCGGTGTACGGCGAAACTGCCTGATCAACCCGTTATCTTCTGACAAGCCGCCCGCCGCCCTGGTGGGGCGGCTTTGTTTTTTGTGCGTCCGTTTTCCACAGCCTCGGTCGCTCAATTCACCTTCGTTGCACCGCTTTCCCACAGCTTTGTCCCATGACAAGCGAGGCCGGGCGGCGTAGCATGGACTGCTTTTCGTCTCGCCCGCGCATGTCCTCCGTTTTCCCTTCCAGTTACGCCGATCTGGCCGACGACGCGCCGACCGATCGGCAAGTCGCCCAACTGCGCATTCCCCCGCATTCGCTCGAGGCCGAATCCAGCGTGCTGGGCGGCTTGTTGCTGGACAACAGCGCCTGGGACCGCGTGGGCGATGTACTCGTCGACAGCGATTTCTACCGTTACGAGCACCGGCTGGTGTATTCAGCCGTGGGCAAGCTGGTCAACGAGACCAAGCCGGCCGACGTGATCACGGTCTACGAAGAGCTGCAACGGCAGGGTAAAGGCGACGAGATCGGTGGGCTGGTCTACCTGAACGCACTGGCGCAATACGTGCCCAGTGCCAGCAACATCCGCCGGTATGCCGAGATCGTGCGCGAGCGATCTATTCTGCGCAAACTGGTTTCTGCCAGCGACGAGATCGCGACCAGCGCCTTCAACCCCAAGGGCAGGGCGGTGGACAAGATCCTGGACGAGGCCGAAGGCAAGATCTTCAAGATCGGCGAAGAGGGCTCGCGCATGAAGCAGGGCTTCCAGGCCATGGATGGCCTGGTGGTGCAACTGCTCGACCGCGTGCAAGAGATGGCCGACAACCCGAACGACGTGACCGGCGTTCCCACGGGTTTCGTCGACCTGGATCGCATGACCGCCGGGTTGCAGGCCGGCGATCTGGTGGTGCTCGCAGCGAGGCCTTCAATGGGCAAGACGGCGTTTGCCATCAACATTGCCGAGCACGTGGCGCTGAACGAGCAGTTGCCGGTGGCGGTGTTTTCGATGGAAATGGGTGCTGCACAACTGGCGGTGCGAATCGTCGGCTCGATCGGCCGCATTGACCAGGGCCACCTGCGCACCGGCAAGCTGACCGATGAGGAATGGCCACGCCTGACCGAAGCGATCGAGCGCTTGCGCAACGTCAGCCTTCACATCGACGAGACCCCCGGGCTCACGCCTTCCGAGCTGCGCGCCAATGCGCGCCGCCTGGCGCGCCAATGCGGCAAGCTGGGGCTGATCGTGGTCGACTACCTGCAGCTGATGAGTGGCAGCAGCAGCGACGGCGAAAACCGCGCCACAGAGCTGGGTGAAATCTCGCGCGGCCTGAAGGCGCTGGCCAAGGAGTTGCAATGCCCGGTGATCGCGCTCTCGCAGCTCAACCGCAGTGTCGAAACACGCACCGACAAGCGCCCCATGATGAGTGACCTGCGCGAATCGGGCGCCATCGAGCAGGACGCGGACATCATCATGTTCATTTACCGCGACGACTACTACAACAAGGATTCGCGCGAACCAGGCGTGGCTGAGATCATCATCGGCAAGCAGCGCAATGGCCCCACCGGCACCGTCAAGCTGGCGTTCGTCAAGCCGCTGACGCGCTTTGAGAGCCTGGCGCTTGGTGCCAGTGACGATTTTTAAGCGAAATAGGCCGCGAGCGCTTGTCCATCAAGCGCAAGCAGCTATAAAAATAGTAGTTTTCTCAAACAAGAAAGCCGCGACGCGTCGCGACTTTTTGCTGGGCGCTGGCACTCAGCGCAAGGCTTACATCACCTTGGCGATCGATTCGCAGACGTAGCCGATGTTCTTCTCGTTCAGCGCTGCGACGCACATGCGGCCCGTGTCGGTGCCGTAAACGCCGAACTCGTCGCGCAGCCTGACCATCTGGTCTTTTGACAGCCCCGAATAGCTGAACATGCCGACCTGCGTGGTGATGAAACTCATGTCCTGCTTGACGCCGGCAGCCTTCAAGCCATCGACCAGCGCCTGGCGCATCGCCTTGATGCGCTTGCGCATGCCGGCCAGTTCTTCTTCCCATTGCGCACGCAGCTTGGCGTCGCCCAGCACCATGGCCACCACGGCGCCGCCGTGCGTGGGCGGGTTGCTGTAGTTGGTGCGGATCATGATCTTGAGCTGGCTCAGCACCTTGTCGGCTTCTTCCTTCGAAGCGCACACCACGGACAGCGCACCGACGCGCTCGCCATACAGGCTGAACGATTTGCTGAACGAGGTAGAGACAAACACGTCCAGCCCCGCCGCGACGAACTTGCCGACCACCGCGCCGTCTTCGGTAATCCCGTCGGCAAATCCCTGGTAGGCCATGTCGAGGAAGGCGGTCAGCTTGCCGGCCTTGACGACCTCGATCACCTGTGCCCACTGGTCCGGCGTGAGGTCGTAGCCCGTGGGGTTGTGGCAGCACGCGTGCAGCACGACGACGGTGCCGGGGGCTGCAGCTTTCAGGTCGGCCAACATGCCGTCGAAGTTCAGGCGGCGCGTGGCGGCATCGTAATAGCGGTAGGTGCCAACGTCGAAACCGGCTTGCGTGAACAGCGCGCGGTGGTTCTCCCAGCTCGGGTCGCTGATCAGCACTTTGGCGTTCGGATTGAGTTTTTTCAGAAAGTCCGCGCCGATCTTCAAGCCGCCGGTGCCGCCGAGCGCCTGCACCGTGGCCACGCGACCTTGCTTGACAACGTCTGAATCGGCACCGAATACCAACGCCTTGACGCCATTGTCGTAAGCGGCAATGCCGTCGATGGGCAGATAGCCGCGTGGCTTGGGTGTATCCATCAGCGCCTTTTCAGCCGCCTGCACGCAGGCTAGAAGCGGCAACTTGCCGTTTTCGTCGAAATACACACCGACACCGAGGTTGACCTTGGCCGGGTTCTGATCGGCGGCAAACTGTTCGTTCAGACCCAGAATGGGGTCGCGAGGGGCCATTTCGACGGCGGAGAACAAAGACATGGGGCGATCCTGGTGCAACGGAAAGGCGGAGAACGCGCGCGCGACGAGCCATGTTGCTCGCATGCGCTACGCTGGCGGGGAAAACCCTTGAATTTTAGCGGTTCGCCCCACACCGAGCTTGTATGACCACCATTGCCGCGGCCGACGCGCCGACATCGGGCCAGTTTCAGAGCTTTCCCGATTCCCCTTTCCAGCTTTACCAGCCGTACCCGCCCGCGGGCGACCAGCCGACGGCGATCAACCAGCTTGTGGAAGGGGTTGAAAACGGCGAGAGCTTTCAGACGCTGCTGGGCGTCACCGGCTCGGGCAAGACCTTCACCATGGCCAACGTGATCGCGCGGCTGGGCCGGCCGGCCATCGTGTTCGCGCCCAACAAGACGCTGGCCGCGCAGCTGTACAGCGAGTTCCGCGAGTTCTTTCCGAAGAACGCGGTCGAGTACTTCGTCAGCTACTACGACTATTACCAGCCCGAGGCCTACGTGCCGCAGCGCGATCTGTTCATCGAGAAGGACTCGGCCATCAACGAACACATCGAGCAGATGCGCCTGTCGGCCACCAAGAGCGTGCTGGAGCGGCGCGACGTGGTCATCGTGGCCACCGTGTCGGCCATCTACGGCATCGGTGCGCCGGACGATTACCTGCAGATGCGGATGATCCTGAAGGTGGGCGGCAAGCAGGGCCAGCGCGACGCCATCGCGCAACTGGTGCGCATGCAATACCAGCGCAACGACACAGACTTCAGCCGCGGCACCTTCCGCGTGCGCGGCGACACCATCGACGTGTTTCCCGCCGAACACAGCGAACTGGCGGTGCGCATGGAGTTGTTCGATGACGAGGTGGAGAGCATCAGCCTGTTTGACCCGCTTACCGGCCGCATCCAGCAGAAGGTGCCGCGCTTCGTCATCTACCCGAGCAGTCACTATGTCACGCCGCGCGAGAAAACGCTGGCGGCGGTGGAGACGATCAAGCAGGAGCTGAATGATCGGCTGAAATTCTTCGTCGGCGAAGGCAAGCTGGTCGAGGCGCAGCGGCTCGAGCAGCGCACGCGCTTCGATCTGGAGATGCTGGCCGAGCTGGGCCACTGCAAGGGCATCGAGAACTACACGCGCCACCTGTCGGGCGCCGCGCCGGGCGATCCGCCGGCCACGCTGACCGACTACCTGCCCAAGGACGCGCTGATGTTTCTGGACGAGAGCCACCAGATGATCGGCCAGCTCAACGCCATGTACAACGGCGACAAGGCGCGCAAGACCACGCTGGTCGAATACGGCTTTCGCCTGCCTTCAGCGCTGGACAACCGGCCGCTCAAGTTCGACGAATTCGAGCGCCGCATGCGCCAGGTGGTCTTCGTCAGCGCGACGCCGGCCGACTACGAGAAGACACACGCCGGCAACGTGGTGGAGCAAGTGGTGCGCCCCACCGGCCTGATCGATCCCGAAGTCGAAGTGCGCCCCGCCACGCACCAGGTGGACGACGTGCTGCAGGAAATCCGCTTGCGTAGCGACAAGCGCGAGCGCGTGCTCATCACCACACTCACTAAGCGCATGGCCGAGCAATTGACCGAGTACCTGACGGACAACGGCGTCAAGGTGCGCTACCTACACAGCGACATTGAAACCGTGGAGCGCGTGGAGATCATTCGCGACCTGCGGCTGGGCGCGTTCGACGTGCTGGTCGGCATCAACCTGTTGCGCGAGGGGCTCGATATCCCTGAGGTCTCGCTGGTGGCGATTCTGGACGCCGACAAGGAAGGCTTTCTGCGCGCCGAGCGCAGCCTGATCCAGACCATTGGTCGCGCCGCGCGCAACGTCAACGGCAAGGCGATTCTGTACGCCGACCGCGTGACCGAGTCGATGAAGAAAGCCATCGGCGAAACCGAGCGTCGCCGCGCCAAGCAGATCGAGTTCAACACCGTGCACGGCATCACGCCGCGCGGCATCGTCAAGCAGGTGCGCGATCTGATCGACGGCGTCTACAGCGACAAGGGCGGCGGCACCGACAGCCAGGTGCTGGCGGCCGAAATGGCGCGTGCGCGCGTGGAGGACATGTCTGAGAAAGACGTGTCACGCGAGATCAAGCGGCTTGAAAAACTCATGCTTGAGCACGCGCGCAACCTCGAATTCGAACAAGCCGCCCGCGTGCGCGATCAGTTGCACGTGCTCAAGCAAAGCGCGTTTGGCGCGCCCGGCGCCGACAACCTGCGCAGCATCGCCGGGCGCAGCGCCGCTTAGGTCCAGGCGCTGCGCTTCGCAAGACGGCGAATCAACCGACCTTGAGATTGTTCGTCACGTTCTTCACGCCTTCGACCTCGCGCGCAAGTTGCGACGCGCGGTCCTTGGCAGCCTGGGTCGGCGCTGGGCCGCTCAGGGTCACCGTACCGTCCTTGGTGTCGACGTCGATGCGCAGCGCGCTCAGGTCGGCGTCCTTGGCCAGCTTGGCGGAGATCGATGCGGTGATCGCCGCGTCGTCCACCGCAGCCTTCACCGCGGCGCCGGCGTGCGCTGCCTCGGCACGGACCTCGCTGGTGGCGCTGGCGGCGTCGGCCTTCAACTCCTGGCCGGCCTGCTTGGCATCGGCCGTTGCGTCTCGCGCGGCGGCTGCGGCGTCGCGACCGGCTTCCTGAACGTCTGCCTTCATTTCGCGGCCCGCCTCTGCCGTCTTGGCGGCGGCCTGGTCGACCTGGCGCGCGGCCTGATCCTGCTCGCTCTTGCTGCAGGCGCCGAGTGCTGCGGCCATCAAGACAGCCAGCGCCAGTGCGGCAGGGCGGGTGGTGCGTGATTTCGTCATGGAGGGTCTCCTTGGGTTGAAAAAGGTGGGTGGAAAGAAATCAGTGCCTGACGTCCAAGCGGTTGCGCACCGCCACCACGCCATCGGTGGCACTTGCCGCCTGCTCGGCCTGTTCCTTGGCCGCGTCCGACGCGACGCTGCCGCGCAGCCACACCACACCGCCGGCGGTGTAGAGCTGGATCGGCTGGCCGCGCAGCGCGGGCTGGCGCTGCAGGCGGGCGCGCACCGCTGCGCTGATGAGTTCGTCCTTGTCGGCCGCAGGCGCCGGTGCGCGCGCGCCACTGGTCGCCGCCGAAGCGGCTTTGCGCGCTTCCTTCGCCTGCGCCTCGGCTTCGGCGGCCGTGCGTTCTGCGTCGCGCGCCGCTGCCTGGCTGCGCGATACGGCGGTGTCAAAACTGCCCGCCGTCATCACGTTCGAAGCCGATTGATCGTCCCGCGCGCACGCCGCCAGACCACCGGCCAGCAGCAGTGCGGGCAGGGTGTGGAGCAGGCGCGTGTACAGGGTGTTCATGGATAACAGCAGTCATGGCCAGCGCCGTCGCGGCCAAGAAAATCTGTCGATGCCCTGAATTTAGGAGCGCGCCGCGGCCGCGCGTGTCCGCGCGAAAGCCCCGTGTGTGTAGGACAAACAGGTGCCCATTGCGAGGGCCGCGGACGACGCCGCGCCGCGATCTATAGCCCCACGCCGCAGTGGGAAATGGTGTATACTTGATAAAAACACTCGGAATTGAATGCGCAGGGCAGTTGCTTTTAAGTGACATGCTTTCGAGTCCACTGAAACCACGCCAAGGAACACCGACATGCGCCTCACCACCAAGGGCAGATTCGCAGTCACCGCCATGATCGACTTGGCTTTGCGCCAAGACAACGGGCCCGTCACGCTGGCGGCCATCAGCCAGCGGCAGCACATTTCGCTGTCTTATCTTGAGCAGTTGTTCGGCAAGCTGCGCCGGCACGAGCTGGTCGAATCCACGCGCGGCCCCGGCGGCGGTTATTCGCTGGGCCGCAAGGCGAGCGAGATCACCGTGGCCGACATCATCACTTCCGTTGATGAGCCGCTGGACGCCACCCATTGCGGCGGCAAGGAAAACTGCTACGGCGACGGCGGCCGCTGCATGACGCACGATTTGTGGACTTCGCTCAACGCCCGCATGCTCGAGTTCCTGGAATCCGTCACGCTGCAAAAGCTGGTGGACGACCAGCACGCCAACGGCATCGAGATTGAAGACAAACCCGCCACCAAGCGCGCCATTTCGTCGGCGCCGGTGGTCAAGCCGATCCGCATCAACGCGCCCAACTCGGTGTTTGCGTTGGGCGGCATTACTACCAAATAAATAGCTGCTCGCGCTTGATTGGCAAGCGCCAGAGGCCTAAAACGTTTAAAAAACGAATCACCCGCGATCGCAGATGTCCGCCATGAGCCAGACCCCGCATTTCCCCATCTACATGGACTACGGTGCCACCACGCCGGTTGACCCGCGCGTGGTTGACGCCATGGTGCCGTGGCTGTATGAACACTTCGGCAACGCCGCCAGCCGCAGCCACGCCTGGGGCTGGGAGGCTGAAAAAGCCATCGAAAACGCCCGCGAACAAGTGGCCGACTTGATTGGCGCCGATCCGCGCGAAATCGTGTGGACTTCCGGCGCCACCGAATCGACCAACCTGGCGCTCAAGGGCGCGGCCAATTTCTACAAGGGCAAGGGTAAGCACCTGATCACCCTGAAGACCGAGCACAAGGCCACGCTGGACACCATGCGCGAGCTGGAGCGCCAGGGCTTTGAGGTGACCTACATGGACGTGCAGGAAGACGGCCTGCTCGATCTGGAAAAGTTCAAGGCCGCGATCCGCCCCGACACCATTCTGGCCAGCGTGCTGTTCGTCAACAACGAGATCGGCGTGATTCAGGACATTGCCGCCATCGGCGCCATCTGCCGCGAGAAGGGCGTGCTGCTGCATGTGGATGGCGCGCAGGCCACGGGCCGCGTGAACATTGATTTGAAGACGCTGCCGGTCGATTTGATGAGCCTGACGGCGCACAAGACCTATGGCCCCAAGGGCGTCGGCGCGCTGTACGTGCGCCGCAAGCCGCGCGTGCGGCTCGAGGCGCAGATGCACGGCGGCGGCCACGAGCGCGGCATGCGCAGTGGCACGCTGCCCACGCACCAGATCGTCGGTATGGGCGAGGCCTTTGCCATCGCCAAGAAACAGATGCATGACGACAACGCCCACGCCGCGCGCCTGCAAAAGCGGCTGCTCGATGGGCTGAAGGACGTCGACCAGGTGTTCATCAACGGCAGCCTGGACAAGCGCGTGCCGCAAAACCTGAACATGAGCTTCAACTTCGTCGAAGGCGAGTCGCTCATCATGGGCATCAAGGGGCTGGCGGTGTCGTCCGGCTCGGCCTGCACGTCGGCCAGTCTGGAGCCGAGCTACGTGCTGCGTGCGCTGGGCCGCAGCGACGAGCTGGCGCACTCCAGCCTGCGCATGACCATCGGCCGCTTCACGACGGAAGAAGAGATCGACTACGCGATCAAAACCATCCGCGAGAACGTCGCCAAGCTGCGCGAACTCTCACCGCTGTGGGAGATGCACCAGGAAGGGATCGACCTGTCCACCATCCAGTGGGCCGCACATTGAGTTTGGAATTTGAATCGAATTGACCGCCGGCGCGCGCCAATCAAGCGCAAGCAGCTATCAATAAAGGAGTAATCAACATGGCCTATTCAGAAAAAGTCATTGACCACTACGAGAATCCCCGCAACGTCGGCAGCTTTGACAAGGGCGACGACAGCGTGGGCACCGGCATGGTCGGCGCGCCGGCCTGCGGCGACGTGATGAAGCTGCAGATCAAGGTCAATCCGCAAACCGGCGTGATCGAAGACGCGCGCTTCAAGACTTACGGCTGCGGCTCGGCCATTGCCTCGTCGTCGCTCGTCACCGAGTGGGTGAAGGGCAAGACGGTGGATGAAGCCGCCACGCTGAAGAACAGCCAGATCGCCGAAGAACTGGCGCTGCCGCCGGTGAAGATCCACTGCTCGATCCTGGCCGAAGACGCCATCAAGGCAGCGGTGGACGACTACCGCAAGAAGCACGCGGCCTGATCTGCCATGGCGCTGCAGCACGCGAGTTCCGGCGATGTGATCGATGTGCGGCCGTACGGCGCGCGCATCGATGGCGCGCAATCCATCGCGCTGTTCAAGTCGACCCAGCTCGAAGTGATGCGCCTGGTGCTGCCCGCCGGCCACCGCATGCCGCCGCACCACGTGCCGGGCGAAATCACCATCCAGTGCCTGGAAGGCGTGGTGCGGGTCGATGTGGCGGCTGCGTCACACGACTTGCCGGCGGGGCATTTGATGTATGTCGCGGGCGGTGTCGAACACGCGCTCACGGCGATCGAGTCGGCCTCGGTGCTGGTCACGATCGCGCTTTGAAGTTCACGGAAATCGGATTCCCAGGCCATGGCCGTCTCTCTCACTGAAGCCGCCGCGCGGCACGTCACCAAATACCTCGCCAAGCGCGGCAAGGGCGTGGGCGTGCGCCTTGGCGTCAAGACCACGGGCTGCTCGGGCCTGGCCTACAAGCTCGAATACGTGGACGAGGTAGCGCCCGAAGATGAGCTGTTCGAGCAGCACGGCGTCAAGCTGATGATCGACCCCAAGAGCCTGGCCTACATCGACGGCACCGAGCTGGACTACGTGCGCGAAGGCTTGAACGAAGGTTTTCGCTTTAACAACCCGAACGAGCGCGACCGCTGCGGCTGCGGCGAGTCTTTCCGCGTCTGATGGCGCCGGGGCAGCTGGGCGATCTGGCCCACGCCCGCGTGGGCGTGACGATCGACAACGAGCGCGAGGTGAGGGCGCTCAACGCCTGGTTCCAGCGCTGGGGCCCGCGCATCCGGCGCATGGACGATCAAGGCTGCGATTGCTGCCTCGACGCCTGGGACGTGCAGGCCCCGCCCGAAGCGCTGGCCGAACTGCCGCGCGGAATGGTACGCCCGGCGCTGCACGCGGCCGCTTGAGTTGTTGCCCATGAACCTGCAATCCACCGACTTTGAGCTGTTCGACGTGCCGGCGCGCTTTGCGCAAGACCGCGCGCAGCTCGACGCGCGCTGGAAGCAACTGCAGCGCGAAGTGCACCCCGACCGCTTTGCCGCCCAAGGCGCTGCCGCGCAGCGCGTGGCCATGCAATGGTCGGCGCGCATCAACGAGGCGTACCAGCGCCTGAAAGACCCGCAGCGCCGCGCCGCCTATTTGTGCGAGCTGCACGGCGCGCCGATCCAGGCCGAGAACAACACTGCCATGCCGGCCGAATTCCTCATGCAGCAGATGGAATTGCGCGAGCAGATGGACGACGCAGCCAGTACAAAGGATTTGGACGAAATCAGCCGCTCGTGCTTGTCTGCCCAGCGCGAGATGCTGCAAAAAATAGAGCATCAGATGGACGTCGAGCACGACTGGCCGGCCGCCGCACAATCCGTACGCGCACTGATGTTTCTGGACAAGCTGGCCGCCGACATCGAGCGGCGGCATGAGACACTCGAATCGAAATGAAATCCCTTGAGCCCGCGCAGCCCTCGGCGCGCAGGCCGCACCGAAACTTCATGGCGCTGCTTCAAATCTCCGAACCCGGCCAAACGCCCGACCCGCACCAGCGGCGCATCGCGGTGGGCATCGACTTAGGGACAACGCATTCACTTGTCGCCGCCGTGCGGCACGGCGTGGCAGAGTGTCTGCCCGACGAGCAGGGCCGCGTGCTGCTGCCTTCCGTGGTGCGCTATTTGGCGGGCGGCGGGCGGCAGATTGGCTACGACGCGTTGATTGATGCCGTGGCGGATGCCGAAAACACCATCGCTTCGGCCAAGCGCCTGATGGGGCGGCGCCTCGGCGACATCGTGGGGCGCGATCAACTGCCGTATCGCCTGCTCGACCAACCCGGCATGGTCACCATCCAGACCGCTCACGGCGAAAAGTCGCCCGTCGAAGTCAGCGCCGAAATCCTCGCCACGCTGCGCTACCGCGCCGAAGACACCTTCAACGACGACCTGTACGGCGCCGTCATCACCGTGCCCGCGTACTTTGACGACGCGCAGCGCCAGGCCACCAAGGACGCGGCCAAGCTGGCCGGCATCCACGTGCTGCGCCTCATCAACGAGCCTACGGCGGCGGCCATCGCCTACGGGCTCGACAACGCCAGCGAAGGTGTGTATGCCGTGTTCGATCTGGGCGGCGGCACGTTCGACGTGTCGATCCTGCGCCTGACGCAAGGCGTGTTCGAGGTCATCGCCACCGGCGGCGATTCGGCTCTGGGCGGCGACGATTACGACGCGGCGCTGGCCGACTGGGTGCTGGCACGCACCGGCGCCACCGCCGCCACGCCGGCCGACAAGGCCGCGCTGAAGGCGGCGGCGCGCCGGGCCAAGGAAGCGTTGAGTGCTTCCGATAACGTAGCGTTCAGCGCACGTCTGTCAAGCACTGAAGCCCGATTTGATCTGAAGCCTGAAGATCTCGAAGCCGCCACCGCCGCGCTCACCGCGCGCTGCATGACGACCGTGCGCCGCGTGCTGCGTGACGCCAAGCTGGCGCCGGATGAAATCAAAGGCGTGGTCATGGTCGGCGGCTCCACGCGCATGCCGGTGATTCGCCGCGCGGTGGCCGAATTCTTTGGCCGCGAGCCGCTCACCAACCTGAACCCCGACGAAGTGGTGGCACTCGGCGCCGCCATACAGGCCAACCAACTGGCGGGCAATGATTCGGCGGGCGATTTGCTGCTGCTTGACGTGATCCCGCTCTCGCTCGGGCTGGAGACCATGGGTGGCCTGGTCGAGCGCATCGTGCCGCGCAACCAGACCATTCCGGTCGCCATGGCGCAGGATTTCACGACTTACAAAGACGGCCAGACCGCGCTGGCGCTGCACGTGGTGCAGGGCGAGCGCGACCTCGTGCAGGACTGCCGCAGCCTGGCGCGGTTTGAGCTGCGCGGCATTCCGCCGATGGCGGCCGGTGCCGCGCGCATCCGCGTGACCTTCACCGTCGATGCCGATGGCTTGCTGAACGTGTCGGCACGCGAGCAGATCAGCGGGGTCGAGGCGCAGATCGACGTCAAGCCGAGCTACGGCCTGAGTGACGAGCAGATCGCGCAAATGCTGCAGGACTCGTTCAGCACCGCCGAGGCGGACGTGAAAGCACGCGCGCTGGTGGAGGCCAAGGTCGATGCCGACCGCATGCTGCTGGCCACGCAAAGCGCGCTGGCTGCCGATGCCGCGTTGCTCGCTGAATCAGAGCGCGCCGAGATTGACGCGCTGATGCTGTCACTGCGCGGCATCGCCGCCAACAGCGTGGATGCCGCCGCCATCGAGGCGGCCACGAAAGCGCTGGCCGACGGCACCGAAGCCTTTGCCGCCGCGCGCATGAATGCCGGCATCCAGCGGGCGCTGGCCGGCAAGTCTTTGGAGTCGATTTAAGCCATGCCCACCATCAAAGTTTTGCCTCATCCCGAATACGCGCCCGAGGGCGCCGAGATTCAGGCCAATCTCGGCGATTCGATCTGCGAGGCGCTGCTCGACAATGGCATCGAGATCGAGCACGCCTGTGAGATGAGCCGCGCCTGCACCACCTGCCATTGCATCGTGCGCAAGGGATTTGACTCGCTGCAAGAAGCCGAGGAAGAGGAGGAGGATTTGCTCGACCGCGCCTGGGGCCTGGAGCCGCAATCGCGCCTGTCGTGCCAGGCCATCGTGAACAAGGAAGATTTGACGATCGAGATTCCGCGCTACTCGATCAACCACGCGAAGGAAAACCACTGATGTCGCGCCAGATCGTCCTCGACACCGAGACCACCGGCCTGTCGGCCGAAGGCGGTGACCGCATCATCGAGATCGGCTGCGTTGAACTGGTGGCACGCAAGCTGACCGGCAACAACCTGCACTTCTACATCAACCCCGAGCGCGATAGCCACGAAGACGCGCTCAAGGTGCACGGCATCAGCAACGAGTTTCTGCGCGACAAGCCCAAGTTCGCCGAGGTGGCCGAGGACATCCTGCGCTACGTCGATGGCGCCGAAATCATCATCCACAACGCCGCCTTCGACGTCGGCTTTCTCGACAAGGAACTGGAGCGGCTTGGCAAGCCCGTGTTCACCAGCTTCGTCGGCGAGGTGACCGACACGCTGCGCATGGCCAAGCAGTTGTACCCCGGCAAGCGCAACAGCCTGGACGCGCTGTGCGATCGCCTGGGTGTCGACAACTCCGGCCGCACGCTGCACGGCGCGTTGCTGGATGCGGAGCTGCTGGCCGATGTCTACATCAACCTCACGCGCGGGCAAGAGGCGCTGCTGATCGATCTGGGCGATGTGGGCGCGCAACAAGGCGCAGGGCAGCGCATCGATCTCACGGTGTTCGAGTTGCCGGTGCTGTGTGCCAACGCGCAGGAGGTGGCCGCGCACGAGGAAGTGCTGCTGCAGATCGACAAGGGCAGCGGCGGCAAGACGGTGTGGCGCCTGTTTGACGTGGCAGTGGGCGCGCCAGCGGCTGTTATATAATTCCATGCTTCGCCGATGTGGCGAGACGGGTGATTAGCTCAGCGGTAGAGCACTGCCTTCACACGGCAGGGGTCGCAGGTTCAAACCCTGCATCACCCACCAGTTTTCAAGGCTCCGGTGCTACAAACATCGGAGCTTTTTGTTTTTTGCGCGGCCGTCGGTGCACTATCGCACGGTGTCCTGCTTTAGAGGCTGCAACCCATTGGCCTTTGCGGCCGCAAAGCGTCTAATCCCTGTTTTCCCCGAAACCCCATGCTGCTCCACGCCGACGATTGCCAACTGGTGCTGATCGACTATCAGGCCCGCCTGATGCCGGCCATTCACGATGCGCCGGCCGTGCTGGCCAACGCGCGCCGTCTGGCGCAGATGGCCAAATTGTTCGATGTGCCGGTCTGGGCGACCGAGCAAAACCCGACCAAATTGGGCGCCACGGCCGAATCGCTGGCGCCGCTGTGCGACCGCATCGTCGCCAAGATGGCCTTCAGCGGTGCCGACGAATTGCAACCCTTGCTGGCACCGCCAGTGGCCGCGCCGCGCGGCAACGCGCGCAGCCTGCCCAAGCATTTGCAAAAACCCCAGACGGCGGCGCCCGAGCGCGGCACGGTGGTGATTGCCGGCTGCGAAACGCATGTCTGCCTGCTGCAGACCGCGTTGATGCTGCTGGAGGCCGAGTGGGACGTGTGCGTGGTGACCGACGCCTGCGGCTCGCGCACCGAACGCAACCGCGACGCCGCCTATGACCGCCTGGCGGGCGCGGGTTGCGAACTGGTGACGACGGAGATGGTCGGCTTTGAGTGGTTGCGCGATTGCGAGCACCCTCAGTTCAGGGCGGTGCAGGCGCTGATCAAGTAGCGCCTGGTCAAGTTTTCAAGTGTTTTGGGGCTCCAGCGCTTGTCTGGCAAGCGCAAGCAGCTTCTTTATTTGTAGCGTTTTCAGATCGCGCGGTGCCAGTCACCAGCCGACCAAGGAGTTTTTCCGATGGCTTTTTCCAAGCAACTGCGCCTGAGCCGCGACACCGCACAGATGGCCGCCGCCGTGCCGCAGGTGATTGCCCACCGCGTGGGCCGCATGATGACCGCCGGCATCCTGCCCAACGGCCGCGACCAGCAGGAGTTCTACATGATGGGCGCCGAGAAGGTGGCGGCGTTCAACGAATCGTGGTCCGCTATGTCTTTGCAGGCCGTGGCGGCGCAGCAGCAGTTTGCCCTGTGGTGGGTGCAGACCTGGTGGAAGGTGGCCATGGGGGGCTGGATGAATCCGCCATCGCTGCAGCATTTGTCGAACAGCGCGCAGCAGCGGCTGTTTGATTCGATGCTGGACGTCACCAGCCGCGGCATGGCGCCGGTCAAGCGCCGGGCGGTGGCCAATGCGCGGCGACTGAACCGCGCGACGCGCTGATTGCTGCCAGTCCGGCAAGCGCCATATGCGCGCGCCGCCGCCGGAAATCTCTCGTTCGAACCGATGGCGGGCGCCCGCGCAGCGCTCGCAGAGTTGACGCACGTCAGTATGGCGCAAGCGCCATCTCGCCATAATTAAGAATTCAAAAACGGGGGTGACTGACGCGCTGGCAACCATGGCGCGCCGCTGCACCGCGCCATACAACCGGGGCCGAGGAGACAAGCATGACGAGCTACACCGACTTTTACCGTCGTTCCATCGACGACCGCGACGCCTTCTGGGCCGAACAAGCCCAGTTGATCGACTGGCAGACGCCGCCGCAAACGATTTGCGACTACAGCAAGCCGCCGTTTGCCAAGTGGTTTGTCGGGGGCACCACCAATCTCTGCCACAACGCGGTCGATCGCCACCTGAAAGACCGCGCCGACCAGCCGGCGCTGATCTTCGTCTCGACCGAGACCGATCAGGAAAAGGTCTACACCTTCCGCGAGCTGCACGCCGAAGTGCAGCGCATGGCGGCGGTGTTGAAAGGGCTGGGCGTGCAAAAAGGCGATCGCGTGTTGATCTACATGCCCATGATCGCCGAGGCCTGCTTTGCCATGCTGGCCTGCACGCGCATCGGCGCGCTGCATTGCGTGGTGTTCGGCGGCTTTGCGTCGGGCTCGCTGGCCACACGCATCGACGACGCCGAACCCAAGGTCATCGTCAGCGCCGACGCCGGTTCGCGCGGCGGCAAGCCGGTGCCCTACAAGCCGCTGCTGGACGAAGCCATCAAGCTGTCGAAGCACAAGCCCGATGCGGTGCTGCTGGTCGATCGTGGCCTGTCGACTATGAATTTGGTAGCTGGTCGCGACCGTTTGTGGGGCGCCGAGCGCGAAAAACACCTGAATACCGAGGTGCCCTGCGAATGGGTGGACGCCACGCACCCCAGCTACACGCTGTACACCAGCGGCACCACCGGCAAGCCCAAAGGCGTGCAGCGCGACACCGGCGGCTACGCCGTGGCACTGGCGGCGTCGATGAAGTACATCTACGACGGCCGGCCGGGCGAAACCTTTTTCTCGACCAGCGACATCGGCTGGGTGGTGGGCCACAGCTACATCATCTACGGCCCGCTCATTGGCGGCATGGCGACCATCATGTACGAGGGTCTGCCCACGCGTCCCGACGGCGGCATCTGGTGGCAGCTGGCCGAGAAATACAAGGTCACGGTGATGTTCAGCGCGCCGACCGCTATCCGCGTGCTGAAAAAGCAGGACCCCGAATACCTCACCAAATACGACCTCAGCAAGCTGCGCGCGCTGTTCCTGGCCGGCGAGCCGCTGGACGAGCCGACGGCGCAGTGGATCAGCGAGGGCCTCAAGGGCAAGCCCATCATCGACAACTACTGGCAGACCGAGACCGGCTGGCCCATTCTGACCATCTGCAATGGGGTTGAAAAGGCGCCGTCGAAATTCGGCTCGCCGGGCAAGGCGGTCTACGGTTATGACGTCAAGCTGCTCGACGACCAGACCGGCGAAGAGCTGACCGGCCCCGACCAGAAGGGCGTGCTGGCCATTGAAGGCCCGCTGCCGCCCGGCTGCCTGCAGACCGTGTGGCGCGACGATGCGCGCTTTGTCAACACCTACTGGTCGAGCGTGCCGAACAAGCTGGTCTACAGCACCTTCGACTGGGCCATCCGCGACCAGGACGGCTACTACTTCATCCTGGGCCGCACCGACGACGTCATCAACGTCGCCGGCCACCGCTTGGGCACGCGCGAGATCGAAGAGAGCATTGCCGCCCACCCCAACATCGCCGAAGTGGCGGTGGTCGGCGTGGCCGATCAGCTCAAGGGCCAGGTGGCCATGGCCTTTGCCGTGCTGAAAGATGCCAGCAGCCTGGGCGATGAGGCGGCCATGCTCAAGCTGGAAGGCGAGGTGATGAAGCTCGTCGACGGTTCACTCGGCGCCGTGGCGCGCCCGGCGCGCGTGCGCTTTGTGTCAGTGCTGCCCAAGACGCGCTCCGGCAAGCTGCTGCGCCGCGCCGTGCAGGCGGTGTGCGAGGGGCGCGACCCGGGCGACCTGACCACCATGGAAGACCCGGCGGCGCTGCAGCAGATCAAGGACCTGGTCGCGCCCGCTTGATCGCGCTGGGCGATCCGCCCGGCCATCGCGCCCGGCGCTGACCGAGCGCCTGACACGTGCTTGTCAGCGTTCGGTGGCACAATCTGATTTGCGAAGTTCCCGGCCCTTCCACAGCCAGTCGCGTCCGCCAACCGGTTCAGCCGTGCCGCGGAAGGTCTTATCCACCAGCTTGAGTCTCCTTCAGGGGGACGAAAGGTCAGCGTACCCATGAGCGAGACGAAATCCGTCTATCAAACCTACCAGGGCAACACCTACCTCTTTGGCGGCAATGCGCCGTACGTGGAGGAGATGTATGAAAGCTACCTGGCCAATCCCGGCAGCGTGCCCGATTCGTGGCGCGAATATTTCGATGCGCTGCAGCACGTGCCCGCCACCGATGGCAGCAATGCCAAGGACGTGCCGCACCTGCCCGTCATCAACGCCTTTGCCGAGCGCGCCAAGGCCGGCGGCACGCAGGTGGTGCAGGCCAGCGGCGCCGATTCCGAACTGGGCCGCAAGTGCACCGCCGTCCAGGAGCTGATTGCCGCCTACCGCAACGTCGGCGCCCGCTGGGCCGATCTGGACCCGCTCAAGCGTGCCGAGCGCCCCAACATCCCCGAGCTGGAGCCGTCCTACTACGGCTTCACCGATGCCGACATGGAGACGGTGTTCAACACCAGCAACACCTTCTTCGGCAAAGAGACCATGCCGCTGCGCGAATTGCTGAACGCGCTGCGCGAAACCTACTGCGGCACCATCGGCGCCGAGTACATGTACATCACCGACCAGGGCCAGAAGCGCTGGTGGCAGCAAAAACTCGAAAGCGCGCGCGCCAAGCCGCAATTGAGCGCCGAGCAGAAAAAGCACGTGCTCGAGCGCCTGACCGCCGCCGAAGGGCTGGAGCGCTTTCTGCACACCAAGTACGTCGGCCAGAAGCGCTTCTCGCTTGAAGGCGGCGAGAGCTTCATCGTGGCGATGGATGAGCTGGTCAACCAGGCCGGCAAGCAGGGCGTGCAGGAAATCGTCATCGGCATGGCGCACCGCGGGCGCCTGAACGTGCTGGTCAACACGCTGGGCAAGATGCCGGCGATGCTGTTCGCCGAGTTCGACCACACGGCGCCCGAAGACCTGCCCGCCGGTGACGTGAAGTACCACCAGGGCTTCAGCTCCGACGTCAGCACGCCCGGTGGCCCGGTGCACCTGTCTCTGGCCTTCAACCCCTCGCACCTCGAGATCGTCAACCCGGTGGTCGAAGGCAGCGTGCGCGCCCGCCTGGACCGCCGCGGCGACACCGAAGGCGACACCGTGCTGCCCGTGCTGGTGCACGGCGACGCCGCCTTCGCCGGCCAGGGCGTGGTGATGGAAACGCTGGCGCTGGCGCAGACGCGCGGCTACTACACCGGCGGCACGGTGCACATCGTCATCAACAACCAGATCGGCTTCACCACCAGCGACCCGCGCGACACGCGCTCCACCCTGTACTGCACCGACGTGGTCAAGATGATCGAGGCGCCGGTGCTGCACGTGAACGGCGACGACCCCGAAGCCGTGGTGCTGTGCACGCAGCTGGCGCTGCAGTACCGGCAGGACTTCAACAAGGACGTGGTGGTCGACATCGTGTGTTTCCGCAAGCTCGGCCACAACGAGCAGGACACGCCCATGCTGACGCAGCCGCTGATGTACACCAAGATCGGCAAGCATCCGGGCACACGCAAGCTGTACGGCGACAAGCTGGTCACGCAAGGCGTGCTGCCGCCCGACGGGCCCGATCAGATGGTCGCCACCTACCGCGCCGCCATGGACGCCGGCAAGCACACGGTCGACCCGGTGCTGACCAACTTCAAGAGCAAGTACGCGGTCGATTGGTCGCCCTTCCTGAACCAGAAGTGGACCGACGCCGCCGACACCGCCATCCCGCTGGCCGAGTGGAAACGCCTGGCCGAGCGCATCACCACGGTGCCGGAAGGCTTCACGGTCCACACCCTGGTCAAGAAGGTGCTGGAAGACCGCGCCGCCATGGGCCGCGGCGAGATCAACGTCGACTGGGGCATGGGCGAGCACATGGCCTTTGCCAGCCTGGTCGCCAGCGGCTACCCGGTGCGCCTGTCGGGCGAAGACTGCGGCCGCGGCACCTTCGTGCACCGCCACGCCGTGCTGCACGACCAGAAGCGCGAGAAGTGGGACGTCGGCACCTACGTGCCGCTGCAGCACGTGGCCGACAACCAGGCGCCGTTCAACGTCATCGATTCCATCCTGTCTGAGGAGGCGGTGCTGGGCTTCGAGTACGGCTACGCGTCCAACGACCCCAACACGCTGGTGATCTGGGAGGCGCAGTTCGGCGACTTCGTCAACGGCGCGCAAGTGGTGATTGACCAGTTCATCGCCTCGGGCGAAGTGAAGTGGGGCCGCGTCAATGGCATCACGCTGATGCTGCCGCACGGCTACGAGGGCCAGGGCCCCGAGCACTCGTCGGCGCGGCTCGAGCGCTTCATGCAACTCTGCGCCGACACCAACATGCAGGTGGTGCAGCCCACCACGGCCAGCCAGATCTTCCACGTACTGCGCCGCCAGATGATTCGCCCGCTGCGCAAGCCGCTGGTCATCATGACGCCCAAGAGCCTGCTGCGCAATAAAGACGCCACCTCGCCGCTGGCCGAATTCACCAAGGGCGGCTTCCAGACCGTGATCGGCGACCGCGGCGACGTCAAGGCCGACAAGGTCAAGCGCGTCATTGCCTGCTCGGGCAAGGTCTATTACGACCTGGCCAAGCGGCGCGAAGAGAAAGGCATCGACGACGTGGCCATCCTGCGCGTCGAACAGCTCTACCCGTTCCCGCACAAGGCTTTCGCGGCCGAGCTGAAGAAATACCCGGGCGCCACCGAAGTCGTGTGGTGCCAGGACGAGCCGCAAAACCAGGGCGCCTGGTTCTTCGTGCAGCACTACATCCACGAGAACATGGCTTCGGGCCAGCGCCTGGGCTACGCCGGCCGCGCCGCGTCGGCATCGCCCGCCGTCGGCTACGCGCACCTGCACCAGGACCAGCAAAAGGCGCTGATCGATGCCGCCTTTGGCCGCCTGAAGGGCTTCGTGCTTCAAAAATAAGAGCTGCTGGCGCTTGATACACGGGCGCCAGCGGCCTTTTTGATGCCTAACCCAAACGCTGAACCGCACTCAGAAAAGAACTGAAAGAAATTCAAATGGCCATCGTTGAAGTCAAAGTCCCCCAACTGTCCGAATCCGTGGCCGAGGCCACGCTGCTGCAGTGGAAGAAAAAGCCCGGCGACGCCGTCGCCATCGATGAAATCCTGATCGAGGTCGAGACCGACAAGGTCGTGCTTGAAGTGCCCGCGCCCGCCGCCGGCGTGCTGGCCGAGATCGTGCAGCCCGACGGCGCCACCGTGGTCGCCGATCAGCTGCTGGCCAAGATCGACACCGAAGGCGTGGCCGGCGCCGCTGCAGCGCCCGCGCCTGCAGCCGCCGCGCCCGCTGCGGCAGCCCCTGCACCTGCTGCTGCACCCGCTGCCGCCGGCGGCACCAAGTCCGACATCGCCATGCCCGCCGCTGCCAAGCTGATGGCCGACAACAATCTGGCCACTGGCTCTGTCGCCGGCACCGGCAAGGACGGCCGCGTGACCAAGGGCGATGTGCTGGGCGCTATGCAATCCGGAGCTGCTGGCGCAAGCCAGTCAAGCGCTGCGGCCGCAAAACCCGCGCAAATCCCGACCGGCGCGCCGACCAGCGCGCTGCCGCAGGTCGCCAGCCCCGCCGCGCCCAAGCTGGGCGATCGCCCCGAACAGCGCGTGCCCATGACGCGCCTGCGCGCCCGGGTGGCCGAGCGCCTGCTGCAATCGCAATCCACCAACGCCATCCTCACCACGTTCAACGAAGTGAACATGCAGCCGGTGATGGACATGCGCAAGCGCTTCCAGGAGCAGTTCGAAAAAGAGCATGGCGTGAAGATCGGCTTCATGAGTTTCTTCGTCAAAGCCGCCGTGCATGCGCTCAAGAAGTACCCGGTCCTGAACGCATCGGTGGACGGCAACGACATCGTCTACCACGGCTACTTCGACATCGGCATCGCCGTCGGCTCGCCGCGCGGCCTGGTCGTGCCGATCTTGCGCAACGCCGACCAGATGAGCTTTGCCGACATCGAGAAGAAGATCGCCGAATTCGGCGCCAAGGCGCGCGACGGCAAGCTGGGCATCGAAGAGATGACCGGCGGCACCTTCTCCATCAGCAATGGCGGCGTCTTCGGCTCCATGATGTCCACCCCCATCATCAACCCCCCGCAGTCGGCCATCCTGGGCGTGCACGCCACCAAGGATCGCGCCGTCGTCGAGAACGGGCAGATCGTCATCCGCCCGATGAACTACCTCGCCATGAGCTACGACCACCGCATCATCGACGGCCGCGAAGCCGTGCTGGGACTGGTGGCGATGAAGGAGGCGCTGGAGGATCCGGCGCGGTTGCTGTTTGATATTTGATCGCCGCTTGGCGTGTTGAAACCCACCCGCGCGGTGGGTTTCGTCATAGAGAGATTGAGGAACAGGAATGACCAAACAATTCGACGTCATCGTCATCGGCGCCGGCCCCGGCGGCTACATCGCAGCCATCCGTGCTGCGCAACTCGGCATGAACGTGGCCTGCATCGACGAGTGGAAAACCGCCGACGGCAAGCCAGCGCCCGGCGGCACCTGCACCAACGTGGGCTGCATTCCGTCCAAGGCGTTGCTGCAAAGCTCCGAGAACTATGAGCAAGCAGCCCATCACTTCGGCGATCACGGTATCTCGGTCACCGGCTTGAAGATGGACGTGGCCAAGATGATTGGCCGCAAGGACGCGGTCGTGAAGCAGAACAACGACGGCATCCTGTACCTGTTCAAGAAAAACAAGGTGACCTACTTCAACGGCCGCGGTTCGTTTGAGCGCGCCATGGACGGCGGTTACGAGATTGCGGTGACCGCGGGCGACAAGACCGAGATGCTGCTCGCCAAACAGATCATCGTCGCCACCGGCTCCAGCGCGCGCGCGCTGCCGGGCGTGCCGTTTGATGAAGAGAACATCCTCAGCAACGATGGCGCGCTCCGCATCGGCGCCGTGCCCAAGAAGCTGGGCCTGATCGGCTCTGGCGTGATCGGGCTGGAGATGGGCAGCGTGTGGCGCCGCCTGGGCGCGGAAGTGACCGTGCTGGAAGCGCTGCCCACATTCCTCGGTGCCGTGGACGAGCAGATCGCCAAAGAGGCCAAAAAAGCCTTCGACAAACAGGGCCTGAAGATCGAGCTGGGCGTGAAAGTCGGCGAGATCAGGTCCGGCAAAAAGGGCGTCAGCATCGCCTACACCAACGCCAAGGGCGAGCCGCAAACGCTGGATGTGGACAAGCTCATCGTCTCCATCGGCCGCGTGCCCAACACCGCAGGCCTGAACCCCGAAGCGGTGGGCCTGAAGCTGGATGACCGCGGCGCGGTGGTGGTCGATGACAACTGCAGGACAAACCTGCCCGGCGTGTGGGCCATTGGCGACGTGGTGCGCGGCCCCATGCTGGCGCACAAGGCCGAGGAGGAAGGCGTGGCCGTGGCCGAGCGCATCGCCGGCCAGCACGGGCATGTCGATTTCAACCTGGTGCCTTGGGTCATCTACACCAGCCCCGAAATCGCCTGGGTTGGCAAGACCGAGCAGCAACTGAAAGACGCGGGCGTCAAGTACAAGGCCGGCACCTTTCCTTTCATGGCCAACGGCCGCGCGCGCGCGCTGGGCGACACCACGGGCATGGTCAAGTTCCTGGCCGATGCGGCGACGGACGAGATTCTGGGCGTGCACATCGTCGGCCCCATGGCGTCCGAGCTGATCGCCGAGGCCTGCGTGGCGATGGCCTTCCGTGCCAGCAGCGAAGACATCGCCCGCATCTGCCACGCGCACCCGTCCTTGAGCGAATCGACCAAGGAAGCGGCGCTGGCGGTGGACAAGCGCACGCTCAACTTCTAAGAAAAAACGGGCTGCAGCGCTTGTGTATCAAGCGCAAGCAGCTATTAAAATAATAGTATCGGTTGAGCGGCCGTGAGCAGTGTGCGTGAAGCCTACCAGGCCGAGCTGAAGGCGCGCGGCTACCAGAGCGACCCGGCGCAACTGCGCGCCGTTGACGCGCTGCAGCGCTGCGCGGACGATTGGGCGGCGTACAAGGACAAGCGCTCGAACAGCTTCAAGAAGCTGTTCAACAAGCCCGACATTCCCAAGGGCGTGTACATGTACGGCGGCGTCGGCCGCGGCAAGAGCTTTCTGATGGATTGCTTCTACAACGCCGTGCCGATCCGCCGCAAGACGCGGCTGCACTTTCACGAATTCATGCGCGAGGTGCACCGCGAACTGGCTGGGCTGAAGGGCACCGTCAACCCGCTGGACGAATTGGGCAAGCGCATGGCGCGCAAGTTCAAGCTGATCTGCTTCGACGAGTTTCACGTCGCCGACATCACCGACGCCATGATCCTGCACCGCCTGCTGGCGGCGCTGTTCGACAACGGCGTGGGCTTTGTCACGACGAGCAACTTCAAGCCCGACGACCTGTACCCCGGCGGCCTGCACCGCGAGCGCATCCTGCCTGCCATCGAGTTGCTGAACCAGCGCATGGAAGTGGTCAACGTCGACAACGGCACCGACTACCGTCGCCGCACGCTGGAGCAGGTCGAGCTGTATCACACGCCGCTCGGGCCCGAAGCCGACGCCGCCATGAACGAGGCCTTCACGCGCCTGGCCTCGGGCGGCGATGAGGACCCGGTGCTGCACATCGAGTCGCGCGAGATCAAGGCGCGCCGGCGCGCGGGCGGCGTGGTGTGGTTCGATTTCAAGCAGCTCTGCGGCGGCCCGCGCTCGCAGAACGACTACCTGGAAATCGCCAGTCAGTTTCACACCCTGCTGCTGTCCGACGTGCCGCACATGCCAGTGCGCATGGCGTCGGAAGCGCGCCGCTTCACCTGGCTGGTCGACGTGCTGTACGACCGGCGCGTCAAGTTCATCCTGTCGGCCGAAGTGGCGCCCGAGCTGCTGTACACCGAAGGCCCGCTGGCGCATGAGTTTCCGCGCACCGTGAGCCGGCTGAACGAGATGCAGTCGGCCGAATACCTTGCGCTGCCCCACCGCACCGTCGATACTCAACTGACATGAAACGCCTGTTCGCCTGCCTGTCGCTGTGCTTGTTGTTGGCTGCTTGCGCGTCGCCCTCGCTGCACGACGAACGCGCTGACGAGCGCGCGGCCGATGCCGCCGCCGCGCAGGCATTGGCTGCGAGCGCGCCGCCCGTCAGCGAAGCGCTCGATCCGTGGCTGCAGGCGCAGCGTGCGCGCATCGAGACTGCGCGCGCCGACGCAACGCAGCGTTTCGAAGCCGATGAAAAAGCCTGCTGGCGGCGCTTTGCCGTCAACGCCTGCGTGCGTGCCGCGCGCGCTGACCGGCGCAGCGTGACCGACCGGCTGCGCCAGGAAGAGCTGGCCGTGAACGAGGTGGAGCGCCAGCGCACCAGCCAGGCGCGCCTGCGTCAGCTGGAAGAAAAACAGCGCAGCGCCGCGCCGCAATAGTTGAAGCGCCGCCGCCCAGGGTGGGCAGCGGCGTGACGCACTCAGCGCAACGGCGCGAAGGCCGAGCCGACCACCGGCTTGTTGACCACCAGCGGCTCCACCTTGACGATGGCCAGCGACAGGTTGTCGCCGCCGCCCATGGCGCGCGCGCGTGCCTTGTCGACCAGGAACTCGCTCGCCTCGCGCGGCGGCAGCGAGTTGAGCACCGAACCCAGCTCTTCGGTGGTGAAGTAATGCCACAGCCCGTCGCTGCAGGCCAGCAGCGAATCGCCAATCTGCAGTTGCGGGATGAAATGCGGCTCGAAGCGCGGCTCTTCCTCGGTGCCCAGGCAACCCAGCAGCACGTTGGACTTCGGGTGGATCGCCGCTTCTTCCTCGGTCATCTCGCCCTGGTCGACCAGCGCCTGCACGTAGGAATGGTCCTTGGTGCGCCGCACCAGCGTGGCGCCGCGAAAGTGGTACAGGCGCGAATCGCCGGCGTGCACCCAGTGGCATTCACCGCCCGGGTTGATGAGGAAAGCCGCCATGGTGGTGTGCGGCTCCTGCTCGGCCGCAATGGCCGTCAGCTTGACCACCAGATGCGCCTCCTGGCCGATCTGCCGCAGCACCGCCGCTGCATCTTCGCTATCGGGGGCATAGCGCTCGAAGAGCTGGCGCGAGGTCAGCAGCACCTGGTCCGACGCCTTGCGGCCGCCGGTGCGCCCGCCCATGCCGTCGGCAACCACGCCCATCACGCAGCCGGTCACGCGCGGGTGCGCGAACAAGCCGACCTGATCCTGCTGGTATTCGCGGTCGCCCTTGTGCAGTCCGGTGGCGGCGCTGAGTCGATAGCCTTTTTCCATGTTTTCATCGGGCACGGGGGCCGTGGGTGGACGTCGAAGCCGTATTATTGAACGGAAGTCGCGCGCGACTTTCTTTTTTGTAGCTTTGAAGTGACGGCCAACCTGCATTCCCCCGAACGGCAACTGATCGAGCTGCGCATCGAGCACGCCGATCTCGACGCCTCGATCGACCGCCTGGCCGAGCAATCGCCGGTCGACGAGCTGATGCTGCAGCGGCTCAAGAAACGCCGCCTGGCCCTGCGCGACGCGATGGCGCGGCTCGAAGCCGCGCTCGATCCCAAAGAGCCCGCATGAGCAGCACGCCGCTGGCCCAGGCGGTGCAATCCACCTTTGCCCCTGGCGGCCCGCTGGCGCAGGCGGCCGAGGGCTTTGTCGCGCGCGACGGCCAGACGCAACTGGCGCAGGCGGTGGCGCGCACCATCGGGCAAGGCGGCGTGCTGGTGGCCGAGGCCGCCACCGGCGTCGGCAAGACCTTTGCCTATCTGGTGCCGGCGCTGCTGTCGGGCGAGCGCGTGCTGGTTTCGACGGCCACCAAGACCTTGCAAGACCAGTTGTTCGGCCGCGATCTGCCCCGCCTGGCGCGTGCACTGGGCGTGCCCGCGCGCATGGCGCTGCTGAAAGGGCGCAGCAGCTACCTGTGCCTGCACCGGCTGGAGTTTGCGGGCGAAAGCAGCGATTTGCGCATGACAGGCGCGCGTCACGCGCTCTCAAAAATAGAGCGATGGTCGAAAACCACGCGCACCGGTGACCTGGCCGAACTGCCGGGGCTGGACGAACGCTCGCCCGTGATCCCGCTGGTCACCAGCACGCGCGAGAACTGCCTGGGCGCCGACTGCCCCAAGTTCCGCGCCTGCCACGTCAACCTGGCGCGGCGCGAAGCCATGGCGGCCGACGTGGTGGTCATCAACCACCACCTGTTCTTTGCCGACCTGGCGATCCGCGAATCGGGCATGGCCGAATTGCTGCCCACGGTGCGCGTGGCGATCTTCGACGAGGCGCACCAGCTCAACGAGACGGGCATTCAGTTTCTCGGACAGCAACTGGCGACGGGCCAACTGCTCGACTTCGCGCGCGACGTGCTCGGTGCCGGCCTGCAGCAGGCGCGCGGCCTGTGCGACTGGACGCAACTGGCCAGCGGCGTGGAGATGGCCGCGCGCGACCTGCGCATGGCCGTGGGCCAGGTGCGCGGCGCCAGCCGCCTGCGCTGGACGGCTGAAGCGCCCGATGGCGTGGAGGCCGTCGCGTGGCAGGCCAGCCTGGCGCGTCTGCACACGGCACTGACGGATGCCGCGGCCGCGCTCGACACCGTGAGCGAGCTGGCGCCCGACTTCGTGCGCCTGCACGAGCGCGCGCGGCTGCTGGCCGGCCGCACCCAGCGCTTTGCCGCGCCGTGCGACGTGGCGCTGGTGCGCTGGGCCGATGTCAGCCAGTCGCTGCGCCTGGTCGAATCGCCGCTCGACATCGCCGATACGGTTCGCACGCGCTTGCTGGCGGCGCCGGAAGGCGAGGGGCCGGCGCGCGCCTGGGTGTTCGTCTCTGCCACGCTGGGCGACGACGCGCGCCTGTCGTGGTTCACGCAGCCGTGCGGCCTGCAGGACGCCGAGGTGCTGCGCATCGGCAGCCCGTTCGACTACGCGCGCCAGGCCGCGCTGTACGTGCCCGCCCACATCGCGCGCCCGGCCGACCCGGCGCACAGCGGCGACGTGGCGCGTCTGGCCGGCGAAGCCGCAGCGCGCCTGGGCGGGCGCACCATGGTGCTGACGACCACGCTGCGTGCGCTGCGCAGCATTGGCGACGCGTTGGCGGAGCGCTTTCCGGTCAGCTCGGGCATCGAGGTGCTGGTGCAAGGGGCTTTGCCCAAGCGCGTGCTGATGGACCGCTTTCGCGCCGGCAACGCGGGCGGTCAGCGCGGGTGCGTGCTGGTCGCCTCGGCCTCGTTCTGGGAAGGCGTCGACATGCCCGGCGACGCGCTGCAGCTGGTCATCATCGACAAGCTGCCTTTTCCGCCTCCGGGCGATCCGCTGGTCGAGGCGCGCTGCCGCCGCATCGAAAGCGAGGGCCGCAGCGCCTTTGCCGACTATTCGGTGCCCGAGGCGGCCGTGGCCTTGAAGCAAGGCGCCGGCCGCCTGATCCGCCGCGAAACCGACACTGGCCTGCTGGTCATCTGCGACACCCGCCTGACCCAAATGGGCTACGGCCGCCGCCTGCTCGCCGCGCTGCCGCCGATGCGGCGAATCACGAATCCCGCCGAATTCGACGCCGCGCTGGCGGCGCTGCGCGATGCTCCGGTCGACGAGCAGGGCAACTGGGCATCAAATAGGCCGCCAGCGCACGTCCAGTAAGCGCAAGCAGCTATCGTCTTAGGAGCGGGCTTGCCCGCGATGGTGCGTCAGCTCCAGATCAATCGCTCGATCGCGGCCAAGGCCGCTTCCACCGGGTAAATTGGGCCGCAGCGCACGTCTATCAAGCGCCAGCAGCTATCCAAACAGTAGCAACTCAAACGGCCGCGGAGCAGGCCACGCGCGGGCGCCCGCGGAAGGGCTTGGCCCGCCCGCTGGGTGCGTCCCCCTGCCGCGTAGCGCAGCGAAGCGAGAGAAGGGGGAAGCGGCGTCAGCCGCTCAGGGGGATGTCACCAAATTTGCCACCACGGCTTGTCCGCCCCCCGGAAGCCGCGCGTCAGATACGCGCTGTTCGGGTAGTTCTGGTCGAGCACGCGCTTGCTGTCGTCGCGCAGATCGTTCATGCCGAGCTTGTCGTACGACTGGGTGAGGATGTACAGCGCCTCTTCCAGCGCCGGCGCGTCGCGGTAGTCGGCAATCGCCTGCTGCGCGCGGTTGATGGCCGCCACGTAGGCGCCGCGCGTGTAGTAGTAGCGCGCCACGTGCACTTCGTATTGCGCCAACGCATTGACGGTGTAGCGCATGCGCGCGCGGGCGTCCGGCGCGTAGCGCGAATCGGGAAAGCGCGTGACCAGTTCGTTGAACGATTCAAACGCTTCCTTGGCCGCCTTCTGGTCGCGCTCGGACAAGTCCTGCCGCGACAGGAAGGAGAACAGCCCCAGTTCGTCGTTGAAGTTGATCACGCCCTTCATGTACAGCGCGTAATCGATCGCCGGGCTGGCCGGGTGCAGGCGCATGAAGCGGTCGAGCGTGGCCAGGGCCTCGGGCTTCTGGCCGTCGCGGAACTGGGCGTAGGCCTTGTCGAGCTGCGCCTGCTGCGCCAGCGGCGTGCCGGCAGCGCGGCCTTCAAGCGACTCGTACAGCGGGATCGCCTTGTCGTAGGCGCCGGAATTGAGCTCGTCCTTGGCTTCGGCGTGGATGCGGTTGGGGCTCCAGCCGGCGGTCTTGTCGACCGGCTTGGACGAGCAAGCCGCCAGCAGTGCGGCCAATGTCAAAACCCCCGCGCTGGCGGCCGATAATCGGGCACGTTGCATCAGTCGCATTCCTGTTGAATCAAGCACATTCCATTATATCGGCGGGCCCTTTTTTGGCCGTACCCGCGCCAGAGGCCGACGACGAGCTGGCCGACGACGGCGCCGGCGCCGAGTCGCGCAGCTTTGCGCTGCCGGCCGCACAGCACGGCGCGCGGCTGGATCGGGCGCTGGCCGACTTGGTGCCCGAGTTCTCGCGCAACTACCTGAGCCAGCTGGTCGCCGACGGCGCCGTGCGCCTGAATGGCGCCACGGCGACCAAGCCGGCGCACAAGGTGCGCGCGGGCGATCAGCTGGTCATTGAGCTGCGCCCCACGCCGATGAGCCAGGCCTTCGTGCCGCAGGCGATGGACTTGAACGTGCTGTACGAAGACGAGCACTTGGCCGTCATCGACAAGCCGGCCGGCCTGGTGGTGCACCCCGCGCCCGGAAACTGGAGCGGCACGCTGCTCAACGGCCTGCTGGCGCGCGACGCCAAGGCCGCACTGCTACCGCGCGCCGGCATCGTGCACCGGCTCGACAAGGACACCAGCGGGCTGATGGTGGTCGCCCGCTCGCGTCCCGCGATGGATGCGCTGGTGGCGCGCATCGCCGCGCGCGAGGTGCGGCGCGAATACCTGGCGCTGGCGCACCGCCCGTGGAGCGGCCCGCCCGAGCGCGAGGTCGATGCCGCGATTGGCCGCGACCCGCGCAACCGCCTGCGCATGGCGGTCGTCGATCTGGACCGGGGCGCGGGCAAGCCGGCGCAGACCTTGTTTCAGCTGCTGCAAAACACGGAGCAGGGCTGCCTGGTGCGCTGCCTGCTGCGCACCGGCCGCACGCACCAGATCCGGGTGCATATGGCCCATCTCGGGCACGCGCTGGTGGCCGACGCGCTGTACGGCGGCGCGCCTGCGGCCGGGTTGACGCGGCAGGCGCTGCACGCGCGCCGGCTGGCGTTCGCGCACCCGATCACCGGCCAGGCGCTGGATTTCAGCGCGCCGCTGCCGGCCGACCTGGCGGCAGCGCTGCTGGCATGGGGACTTACAATGCCTGCCGATGACGAAATGACCCGCGCGGCTGCGGCCGCGCGATGACAAAATGACTCAACCGCCGATCCGGTGCTGGTCATTCCGTCATTGACGCTGCGCCGCAGCGAAGTCATTTCGTCATTCGGCACCCAGCGCACGCCGGTCGCCCCGCACATCCCTTTTGCACCCACGCCGTGAACTCAACGGACGCCAAACGCATTCTTGAAACCGCCCTGATCTGCGCGCAGCAGCCCATGCCGCTGCGCGAGTTTCGCGTGCTGTTTGACGACCAGGTCGGCCCCGATACGCTGAAATGCCTGCTGGCCGAGCTGCAGGACGACTGGGCGCAGCGCGGCGTCGAGCTGGTGCAGGTGGCCAGCGGCTGGCGCTTTCAAAGTCGGCCCGAGATGCGCGAGTACCTCGACCGCCTGCATCCCGAAAAGCCACCCAAGTACACCCGCGCCACACTGGAGACGCTGGCCATCATTGCCTACCGCCAGCCGGTCACGCGCGGCGACATCGAGGACATTCGCGGCGTCACCGTCAACTCGCAGTTGATCAAGCAGTTGGAGGATCGCGGCTGGGTCGAGGTGATCGGCCACCGCGAGACCGTGGGCCGCCCCGGCCTGTACGCCACCACGCGCCAGTTTCTGGACGATTTGGGGCTGGAATCGCTGGATCAGCTGCCGATGCTGGAATCGGCGTCTGAGCAGGCCGCGAGCATGTTCGACGCACTGGGCGCGGCGCCGGATGAGGTGGCTGGCGCGGCCGCTGAGGTTGAAGCGTCGCCGGTGGTTGAAGGTGTTGCGCTGGCCGACGAGCACGCTGCGATTGAAGCCGCATCGCTGCCACCAGAAGCTGAAGCCGAGAGCAACGGCGACACCGCCGCGCCGCAGGTCGATGCCGCTGAGCGCCCCCACTCACGACGCGCTTGAGCAAGCCATCGCCGCCCCTGCGCCTGAAGACACCGCTGCCGACGCACCCCCCATTCCCTGCCACCGGAACCCCCCACGCCATGAACACCGAAGAGCCGACTGGGCAGGCGCCCGACCCCACCGAAAAGCGTCCGGCTCCGCAGGCCAGATCCAGAAAAAAAGTGCCGCCAGCGCAGGCCGAACAAGCGCAAGCAGCTACTGAAACCGTAGCTGGTGAATTGCTGGAAACCACCGAAGGTACGCCCGCAGACGACAGCCCAAGCAGCCTTGACGAAGCGCCCGCGACGGCCGCAGCAGAAGCCGCCGCGCCCGACACCGACGCCCCCGTCGCCATCGACGACGTGCTCTCCGGCCGCTTCGACGCCGAGGCCGACGCGCCCGCCGGCCCGCCCAAACGCGTGCTGCTGCCGCAGGCCGACACGCCCAAGCTGCACAAGGTGCTGGCGCAGGCGGGCCTGGGCTCGCGGCTGGAGATGGAGCAGCTCATCCTTGAAGGCCGCATCAGCGTCAACAACCAGCCGGCGCACGTCGGCCAGCGCATCCAGTTTGGCGACACGGTCAAGGTCAATGGCCGCCCGATCAAGGTGCGCATTGCGCCGCCGCCGGCGCGCGTGCTGGCGTACCACAAGCCGGTGGGCGAAGTCGTGACCATGGACGACCCGCAGAACCGCCCCACCGTGTTCCGCAAACTGCCGCGCCTGCAGCCGGGTCAGGGCAAGTGGCAGTCGGTCGGCCGGCTCGACCTGAACACCGAAGGGCTGCTGCTGTTCACCAACTCCGGCGAGCTCGCCAACCGCCTGATGCACCCGCGCTTCGGGCTCGAGCGCGAATACGCCGTGCGCGTGCTGGGCGCTTTGAGCGATGACGAAAAACAGCGCCTGCTCGACGGCGTGCAGCTTGAAGACGGCCCGGCGCAATTCAGCGCCATCAAGGAAGAAGGCACGGGCGAGGGCGCCAACCAGTGGTACCGCGTGACCATCAGCGAAGGGCGCAACCGTGAGGTGCGCCGCATGATCGAAAGCGTGGGCCACGCGGTGAGCCGGCTGATCCGCATCCGCTACGGCGCCATGCTGCTGCCGCGCGGGCTGCGGCGCGGCGCCTGGATGGAACTGCACGAGCGCGACATCCGCGCCTTGGGCGAAGCCTCGGGCACGCCCGAGCGCGTGATCCGCGGCGCGCCCGAGCCGCGCGCGCTGCCGCAGGACAAACCCCGCAAAGCCCGCAGTGACCGCGGCCGGGGCAGCGGTCCGCGCCCCAACGTGGCCGGCGGCCGTCCGCCCGAAGAGGCGCCGCGCCCCTTTGCGCGCGGGCCGCGCCGCCGCGACGACGACGCCCCACGCGGTGGTGGCGCGCAGCCCGATCCGCTGAAGACCTCGCAGGGTTACATCGGTGCCGACAGCTTTCAGCGCCAGCGGCAGAACGCGCAGCGCGGTGGCCCCAAGCGGGGCGGCGCGGGTGGCCCCGCAACGGGCGGTCCGCGCGGCGGTGGGTCGCGTGGCGGGCGAGGGCGCTGATTCCTGAATTGATAGCTGCTTGCGCTTGAGGGGCGGGCGCTGGCGCCGTGTTTCGCTCTTAATCACCGCGCGACATACGTTCGTGTCGCAGCGCGGTATCAAACCCCGGTGCGGCACACCGGCCGACACCGCCGGTTAAAATCAATGGCTTTGCCCGAAGTGGCAGACGCCTTTCACAAAAACCTCAGGAAACCCATCTCATGGCCACCGAACGCACCCTCTCCATCATCAAGCCCGACGCCGTTGCCAAGAACGTCGTCGGCCAGATCCTCGCCCGTTTCGAGGCCGCCGGCCTGAAAGTCATTGCTGCCCGCATGCAGCACCTGTCGCAGCGCGAAGCCGAAGCCTTCTACGCCGTGCACAAGGAGCGCCCCTTCTTCAAGGATCTGGTGAGCTTCATGGTGTCCGGCCCGGTGATGATCCAGGTGCTGGAAGGCGAAGGCGCCATCGCCAAGAACCGCGAACTGATGGGCGCCACCGACCCCAAGAAAGCCGACAAAGGCACCATCCGCGCCGACTTTGCCGACAGCATCGACGCCAACGCCGTGCACGGCTCCGACGCGCCCGAGACGGCGGCGAACGAAGTCGCTTTCTTCTTCCCTGGCCTGGCCATCTACAGCCGCTGATCCCAGCGCGGCCCAGCCCTGCATGACAAACCCGGTCAACCTGCTCGATTTCGACCTCGACGGGCTTGCCGCGTTTTGCGAGCAGCTGGGCGAAAAGCGCTTTCGCGCCACGCAACTGTTCCGCTGGATCCATCAGCGCGGCGTGGCGGACTTCGGCCAGATGAGCGATCTGGCCAAGTCGCTGCGCGAAAAACTGGCCGGCCACGCGCATGTGACGGCGTTGCCCGTCATCAGCCAGCACGAATCGAAAGACGGCACCATCAAGTGGCTGTTCGACGTCGGCGGCGGCAATGCGATTGAAAGCGTGTTCATCCCGGAAGATGACCGCGGCACGCTGTGCATCTCGTCGCAAGCCGGTTGCGCCGTCGGCTGCCGCTTCTGCTCCACCGGCCACCAGGGCTTCAGCCGCAACCTGACCACGGGCGAAATCGTCGCCCAGTTGTGGTTTGCCGAGCATTTTTTGCGCCAACGTATCGGTTCTGATGGCCGCGGAGCAGGCCGTGCGGGAACGCCGCGCGCGGGGTCCCCCCGCGCGCCAGCGTTGTCCCCCCAGGGGGAAGGCGCCGCAGGCGACTCAGGGGGGAGGGTGATTTCCAACGTCGTGATGATGGGCATGGGCGAGCCACTCCAAAATTACGACCGCCTGGTGCCCGCGCTGCGCATCATGCTGGATGACCACGGCTACGGCCTGTCGCGCCGCCGCGTGACGGTCTCCACAT
>JAGOVZ010000001.1:34738-45185 GCA_018060485.1 Ottowia sp.
TCCAACGTCGTGATGATGGGCATGGGCGAGCCACTCCAAAATTACGACCGCCTGGTGCCCGCGCTGCGCATCATGCTGGATGACCACGGCTACGGCCTGTCGCGCCGCCGCGTGACGGTCTCCACATCCGGCGTGGTGCCGATGATCGAGCGCCTGGCTCAGGATTGCCCGGTGGCGCTGGCCGTGTCGCTCCACGCGCCCACCGACGAGTTGCGCGAGCACCTGGTGCCGCTCAACCGCAAATACCCGATGGATGAACTGCTGCGCACCTGCACCGCTTACCTGGCGCATGCTCCGCGCGACTTCATCACGTTCGAATACTGCATGCTCGACGGCGTGAACGACCAGCCCGAGCACGCCCAAGCCTTGATCGCACTGATGCGCCAGCACGGCGCAGACGGCCTGCGCGCCAAATTCAACCTGATCCCCTTCAACCCCTTCCCGCAATCCGGCCTCGTGCGCTCGCCCATGCCGCGCGTGCAGGCCTTCGGCAAGCTGTTGAACGAGGCTGGTATCGTCACCACGGTGCGCAAGACACGCGGCGACGACATCGATGCCGCCTGCGGCCAGCTGGCCGGCGACGTGCAGGACCGCACCCATGTGCAAGAGCGCATGGCGCGCCGGCGCACGGTGGTGCTGCACCCGGCTCCCGCAGACGCTGCGCAGAGAAAGGTTGTTTCATGAAGTCTCTTTCAACGCCCCTGTCAGGGCGTACGCGGCGGATGTGCCTGGTGCTGGGCGGACTGGGTCTGGCGGGGCTGCTGGCCGCCTGCGCCAGCCAGCCCGGCGTGGGCGACACGCCCACCGAGTTTCAGACCGCATCCGACGAGAGCCCGGCCCGCGCACGCGCGCGCACGCGGCTGGCGCTGGCCTCCGGCTATTTCGAGAACGGCCAGCACGTGGTCGCGCTCGACGAACAGAAGAAGGCTGTGCAGGCCGACCCCACCTTTGCCGACGCCTACAACCTGGGCGGCCTGATCTACATGGCGCTGGGCGACAACGCGCTGGCGCAGTCGCATTTCCAGCGCGCCATAGCGCTCAACCCGCGCGACGCCAACGCCATGCACAACCTGGGCTGGCTGCAGTGCCAGCAGGGCAACTATGCGGCGGCCACGCAGTCGTTCCAGCGCGCGGTGGCGGTGCCCACTTATCAAGATCGTGCCCGGACGCTGATGGCGCAGGGCGTGTGCGAGGCGCGCGGCGGTGATGCGGCCAAGGCCGAGGCGACGCTGATGCATTCCTACGAGCTGGACGCCGGCAACCCGGTGACGGCGTACACCCTGTCGCAGCTGCTGTTCCAGCGCGGCGACTTCACGCGCGCCCAGTTCTACATCCGGCGCCTGAACAACAGCGAGCTGGCCAACGCGCAGTCGCTGTGGCTGGGCATCAAGGTCGAGCGGCGCATGAACAACCGGCAGGCCATGGAGCAGCTGGCGTCGCAATTGCGCCGGCGCTTCCCGCAATCGCGCGAGCTGCTGGCCTACGAACGAGGTGCCTTCGATGAGTGAGCGCGAGACCGTCCCCGCCAGCCTGCACGAAGTGCCCGACAGCGGCGCGCCGCGCTCGGCGGGCCAGATGCTGCGCGAGCTGCGCGAATCGGCCGGCGTCGACCCGGCGCTGCTGGCCAGCGCCATGAAGGTGTCGACGCAAAAGCTCGACGCGCTGGAGAACGACCGCCTCGATCTGCTGCCCGACGTCACCTTCGCGCGCGGCCTGGCATCGGCCATCTGCCGCGCTTTCGGGGCCGATCCGGCGCCCGTGCTGGAGCGCATGCCGGTGTCCGCGCCCGGCCTGCGCCCGCCCGAGCAAAACATCAACCAGCCGTTTCGACGCATCGGCGACCGGCCGACGCCGGTGCTGGCCACCAGTTTTTCCAAGCCGCTGATGATGGTCGTCGGCGCCTTGCTGCTGGGCGCGGCGGCCTTGTATTTTTTGCCCACCTTGCCGATTCAGCTGGGTGCCCCGGCACCTGCGCAGACGTCCGCCGAAGGCGTGGTGCGCGAAGACGTGGGCCCCACGCCCGCCGTCGAACCGACGCCGCCAGCTGAACTGCCGCTGGGTGCCGCTTCGGCCGAGCAGGTGTTGCCACCCAGCGCAGCCGCCGCACCCGCCGCGCCTGCGCCGGCGGCCGCTGCGGGCGGCGAACTGGTGCAGTTCAGCGCCAAGGCCGAAACCTGGGTTACGGTGCGCGACGCCGCCGGCAAACAGTTGATCAACCGCGTCCTGGCCGCCGGCGAAACGGTGGGCGTGAGCGGCGATGCGCCGCTGTCGGTCACCATTGGCCGCAAGGACGCGGTCGATGTCACCGTGCGCGGCCAGCCGTTCGATCATCGGTCTTTGAGCAAGACCACCGTCTCGCGTTTTCAAGTCAAATGAACTCCCCCCTGAGTCGCCTTCGGCGCCATCCCCCCAGGGGGACAACGCCAGTGGCCGGGCCAAGCCCGCTCCACGGCGTTCCAGCATGGCCTGCTCTGCGGCCACTTGACAGGGCTTGCTGCGCAGCCCTTGGTGAAAGGTTGGCATGAAGCCCGGGACGGAAGTACCGGTTGCTGTGGCGCAGCCGGCCGCGCGCCGCTCGCGCCAGGGTCGCGTGGTGTGGGGCCAGCGCGTGGTCACCGTGGGCGGCGACGCGCCGGTGCGCGTGCAGTCGATGACCAACACCGACACGGTGGATGCCATTGGCACCGCCATCCAGGTGAAGGAACTGGCGCTCGCCGGCAGCGAGCTGGTGCGCATCACCGTCAACACGCCCGAGGCGGCGGCGCAGGTGCCCTACATCCGCGAGCAGCTTGACCGCATGGGTGTCGATGTGCCGCTGATCGGCGACTTTCACTACAACGGGCACCGGCTGCTGACCGATTTTCCCGACTGCGCGCAGGCGCTGAGCAAATACCGCATCAACCCCGGCAACGTCGGCAAGGGCGCCAAGCGCGACACGCAGTTCGGCCAGATGATCGAGGCCGCCCTGAAGTGGGACAAGCCGGTTCGCATCGGCGTCAACTGGGGCAGCCTGGATCAGGAACTCCTCGCTGGCTTGATGGACGAAAACGCCGGCCGCGCCGAGCCGTGGGAAGCGCGGCAGGTGATGTACGAGGCGCTGATCCAGTCCGCCATCGGTTCGGCCGAGCGCGCCGTTGAAATGGGCATGACGCCGGAACAGGTGATCTTGAGCTGCAAGGTCAGCGGCGTGCAGGATTTGATAGCAGTCTATCGAGAGCTGGCGCGCCGCTGCGACTACCCGCTGCACCTGGGCCTGACGGAAGCCGGCATGGGCACCAAGGGTACGGTGGCCTCCAGCACGGCGCTGGCCATCCTGCTGCAAGAGGGCATTGGCGACACCATCCGCGTCAGCCTCACGCCGCAACCGGGCGAGGCGCGCACGCAAGAGGTGGTGATTGCCAGCGAAATTCTGCAATCGCTCGGCCTGCGCATCTTCGTGCCCAGCGTCACCGCCTGCCCCGGCTGCGGGCGCACCACCAGCACCACCTTTCAGGAGCTGGCCAAGCAGATCGACGACCACCTGCGCGCGCAGATGCCGGTGTGGCGCACGCGCTATCCGGGAGTTGAAAAGCTGAAGGTGGCGGTGATGGGCTGCATCGTCAACGGCCCGGGCGAATCAAAGCACGCCGACATCGGCATCAGCCTGCCCGGCACCGGCGAGGCGCCGGCGGCGCCGGTGTTCATCGACGGCGAGAAGGCGATGACGCTGCGCGGCGAGCACATCGCGCAAGAGTTTCACGCCATCGTCGAGCGCTACATTGCCGAGCGCTTTGGCGCTGTCAGCCACTGATTCAAAGCAAAAACAGCCTCCAGTGCTTGTGTATCAAGCGCGGGCAGCTATTAAATAGATAGTATTTTCCGAATGTCGAAAGCCTTGCAGATCACCGCCATCAAGGGCATGAACGACATCCTGCCGCCCGAATCGGCGCGCTGGGAATGGCTCGAAGCCATCGTGCGCCGCGTGATGGCCGAGCACGCTTACCGCAACGTGCGCATGCCGATCATGGAGCAGACGCAGCTCTACACGCGCGGCCTGGGCGAGGTGACGGACATCGTCGAAAAAGAGATGTACGCCTTCGAAGACCGCGCCGACCAGCACGGCCGCGCCGACCACCTGGCGTTGCGCCCCGAAGGCACGGCCGGCCTGGTGCGCGCCGTGGCCGAGCACAACCTGCTGTACGACGGCGGCAAGCGCCTGTACTACATGGGCCCCATGTTCCGGCGCGAGCGGCCGCAGCGCGGGCGTTACCGCCAGTTCCACCAGATCGGTGCCGAGGCGCTGGGCTTTGGCGGGCCGGAGGTCGATGCCGAGCTGATCCTGCTGGCTGTGGCGCTGTGGCGCGAACTGGGCATCCAGAACTGGCGACTGGAGCTGAACAGCCTGGGCCAGCCCGACGAGCGGCGCGAGCACCGCGCGGCCTTGATCGCCTACTTCGAGGCGCACGCCGATCAACTGGACGAAGACGCGCGCCGCCGTCTGCACAGCAACCCGCTGCGCATCCTCGACACCAAGAACCCCGCCATGCAGGCGCTGGTCGAAGGCGCGCCGCAGCTGATCGATTACCTGGGCGATGCGTCGCGCCAGCACTTCGAGGCCGTGCAGGCCATCCTGGCGGCCAGCGGCGTCGAGTGGCGCATCAACCCGCGTCTGGTGCGCGGGCTCGACTACTACAACCTGACGGTGTTCGAGTTCATCACCGAGAGCCTGGGCGCGCAGGGCACCATCTGCGGCGGCGGGCGCTACGACTATTTGATCGAGCAAATCGGCGGCAAGCCTGCGCCGGCCGTCGGCTGGGCGCTGGGCGTCGAGCGCGTGCTGGAGCTGCTGAAGGAAGAGGGCGTGCACACCCTCGATCCACAGCCCGATGCCTACGCCGTGATCCCCGACGCCGCCGCGTTGCCGCAAGCCATGCGCCTGTTGAACCAGTTGCGCGCGCTGGGCGTGGCGGTGCAGATGCACGCCGGCACAGGTGAAGGCATGGGCAGCATGAAGAGCCAGTTCAAGAAAGCCGATGGCTCGGGCGCGCGCTTTGCGCTCATCTTCGGCGCCGATGAACTGGCTGCCGGCGAAGTGACCGTGAAGGCGCTGCGCGACGGCGCCGGTGCGCAAACGCGCCAGTCGCTGGCCGAGCCGGCGACCTGGGCCGACATCCTAAAATCGACCACCTAAGTACGGATACCAACCACGCATGGCCACCCATCTCGACCTTGAAGAGCAGGAACAGCTCGACGCGCTCAAACACTTCTGGAACAAGTGGGGCAACCTGATCACCTGGGTGCTGATCGCCGTGCTGGGTGCCTACGCCGCCTGGAACGGCTGGCAATACTGGCAGCGGCGCCAGGCGGCCATGGCGGCCGTGCTGTACGACGAAATCGACCGCGCCGCCAAGGCCGGCGACACCACCCGCGTCGAACGCGCGCTTGTCGACATGAAGGACAAGTATGGCGGCACCACCTACGCCGCCTACGCCGGCCTGCAAGGCGCCAAGCTGCTGGCCGACAAGGGCAAGCTCACCGAGGCAAAAGCTGCGCTGGCCGCCGTGGCCGACAAGGCGCCCGACGACGGGCTGCGCGCCGTCGCGCGCCTGCGCCTCGCATCGGTGCAGACGGGCGAAAAAGCGTATGACGAGGCGCTGAAGACGCTCAGCGCCAGCTTTCCAGCCCAATACACGGCGCTGGCCGCCGACCGCCGGGGCGACGTGCTGTTGCTGCAAGGCAAGCGCAGCGAGGCCGCCACCGAATTCGGCAAGGCCTATCAAGGCCTGGCGGCCGAGAGCGGCGATTACCGCCGCCTGGTCGGCATGAAGCTCAATGCGCTGGGCATCGACCCCGATGCCGGCGCCAAGGCGGGGGCGACGTCGTGAGCGCGCGCCGCATGACGCGTCACCGCTGGGTGCTGTCCGGCGCAGGCGTGCTGGCCGCCGCCGTGCTGGCCGGCTGCGCCGGCGGCTCGGCGCGCCCCAAGCCGGCCGAGCTGCCGCCCAACGTCGCCGTGGTCGGCGTGCGGCAGGCGTGGACAGCCCGGTTGCCGGCGGTGGCCTTTCCGCTGCAGGTCAATGTGCAGGGGCAGCAGGTGGCGCTGGCGGCCACCGATGGCACCGTGGTCACGCTGGATGGCGCCAGCGGTCGTGAAATCGGCCGTGCCAGCGCCGGCGCGCAGTTGTCGGCCGGCGTCGGCAGCGACGGCCGCACGCTGGCCGTGGTCACGCGCGACAACCAGGTGGTGACGCTGGAGGGCGGGCGCGAGTTGTGGCGCCGCAAGCTCGCCACGCAAAGCTACACCGCGCCGCTGGTGGCCGGCGGCCGCGTCTTCGTGCTCGGCGCTGACCGTTCGCTGGCCGCCTTCGACGGCCGCAATGGCGCGCCGCTGTGGCGGCTGGAGCGCCCCGCCGAGCCGCTGGTGCTGCGCCAGGCCGGCATGCTGCAGGCCATGGGCAACACGCTGGTGGCGGGCATGGCCGGCCGCATGGTCGGCGTCGACCCCGACAACGGGACCGTGCGCTGGGAAGCGCCGCTGGCCTCGGCGCGCGGCACCAACGATGTCGAGCGCCTGATCGATCTGGTCGGCGGCGTGAGCCGGCAGAACAACACCCTGTGCGCGCGCGCCTTCCAGGCCGTGGTCGGCTGTGTCGATACGGCGGCCGGCAACGTGCAATGGACCAAAGCCGCCAGCGGCTCGACCGGCATCGCGGGCGACGGCCAGCGCCTGTTCGGCACCGAATCCGACGGCCGCGTGCTGGCCTGGCGCGCCGACACCGGCGACCGCGCCTGGGCGTCTGAATACCTGCAGTGGCGTCAGTTGACCGGCCCGCTGGTGCTGGGCCGCTCGGTCGTCGTGGGCGACAGCACCGGCCTGGTGCACCTGCTGTCGCGCGAAGACGGCCGCCCGCTGAACCGCCTGACCACCGATGGCTCCGGCATTGCGGCCACGCCGGTGACAGTGGGCAACACGCTGGTGGTGGTGACGCGCAATGGCGGGGTGTACGGGTTCGTGCCCGAATGAATCGGCTCCCCCTGAGGCGCTGACGCGCCCTCCCCCAGAGGGGGACAACGCTGGTGGCCGGGGGGACCCCGGTCACGGCATTCCACAGTGGCCTGCTCCGCGGCCTTCTGGTTCGGCCTGCTGCGCGGCCCTGGGAGGGCGGTATTTGGGTGAAAATGGCCTCTAGCGCTTGATGGACAAGCGCGAGCAGCTATCGTTTTGATACTTCCTGCCGCTGGCGGGAGTGAAAGGTGGGGCGATGAAACCCGTGATCGCGCTGGTGGGGCGGCCCAATGTGGGCAAATCCACGCTGTTCAACCGGCTGACGAAAAGCCGCGATGCCATCGTGGCCGACTTTGCGGGGCTGACGCGCGACCGGCACTATGGTCAGGGGCGGCTGGGCAACCGCGAATACATCGTCATCGACACCGGCGGCTTCGAGCCGACGGCCGAATCGGGCATCTTCAAGGAAATGGCCAAGCAGACGCGCCAGGCGGTGGCCGAGGCCGATGTGGTCATCTTCGTGGTCGATGCGCGCGACGGCCTGTCGGCGCAGGACCACGACATCGCCAATTACCTGCGCCGCCTGGGCAAGCCGACGCTGCTGGTGGCCAACAAGGCCGAGGGCATGCGCGCCGGCACGCAGCTGGCCGAGTTCTATGAATTGGGTCTGGGCGAGGTGATTCCCGTCTCGGCCGCGCACGGCGAGGGCGTGCGCAGCATGCTGGAAGCCGCGCTCGACACCCTGAATCTGCCCGAGCCGGAGGACGAGCCCGAACCCGACCCCCACGCGCCCATCCGCCTGGCGGTGGCGGGGCGCCCCAACGTCGGCAAATCCACCCTCATCAACACCTGGCTGGGCGAAGAGCGCCTGGTGGCCTTTGATCTGCCCGGCACCACGCGCGATGCCATCTCGGTCGAGTTTGAGCGCAATGGCCAGAAGTTCGAGCTGATCGACACCGCCGGCCTGCGCCGCAAGGGCAAGGTGTTCGAGGCGATCGAGAAGTTTTCGGTCGTCAAGACGCTGCAGGCCATCGAATCGGCCAACGTGGTGCTGCTGCTGATCGACGCCGAGCAGGGCGTGACCGACCAGGACGCGCACATCGCCGGCTTCATCCTCGACGCTGGCCGCGCCGTGGTGCTGGCGGTGAACAAATGGGACGCGGTGGATGCCTACCAGCGCGAACTGGTGCAGCGCTCGATCGAGACGCGCCTGGCGTTCCTGAAATTTGCCGAGATCCATTTCATCTCGGCCAAGAAGCGGCAAGGCCTGGGCCCGCTGTGGGGCTCGATCATCCGCGCGCACAAGGCCGCCATGCGCAAGATGCCGACGCCGCAACTCACGCGCCTATTGCTGGAAGCGGTGCAGTTCCAGCAGCCCAAGCGCAGCGGCATGTACCGACCCAAGCTGCGCTATGCGCATCAGGGCGGCATGAACCCGCCGGTGATCGTGGTGCATGGCAATTCGCTCGAAGGCGTGACCGACGCCTACAAGCGCTTCCTGGAAGGGCGTTTTCGCAAAGCTTTTGACCTGACAGGCACGCCGCTGCGGGTTGAAATGAAAACAGCGCGGAACCCTTACGCCGACAAAGAGTCCTAGGGTGAGGCCGAGGCCTCGTGTGTAGGCCGAGATCGCCAATACGCCCCAAGCCGGGCGTTTTCTGTCTCTTGACGTGGGTTTAGCCAACCCCATGTGTTAACTTCCATCCTCTTTCAACGATTCACCGAACACGGAGAAAATATCGTGAGCAACAAAGGGCAACTCCTACAAGACCCGTTTCTGAACACCCTGCGTCGTGAGCACATCCCGGTGTCCATTTACCTGGTCAACGGCATCAAGCTTCAGGGTCAGATCGAATCCTTTGACCAGTACGTCGTGCTGCTGCGCAACACGGTCACGCAAATGGTCTACAAGCACGCCATTTCCACCATCGTGCCGGGCCGCGCCGTCAACTTCTCCAGCGCCGGCGACACGCCGGATTCTGAAGAAAAATAAGCGCCAGCGCGCGTCCAGCCTGCGCGAGCAGCTCTATTTAATATAGCTACCGCGCGCGGCACATCAGACTGTCATCACCCCATTGCCCGCCACCGCCAACCCTGAACGTCCCGCTGCCGTCCTGGTCGGCGTGGACTTGGGCGCCCCCCATTTCGACCGCGAGCTGGAAGAGCTGGGCCTGCTGGCGCAAACGGCCGGCATGCAGCCCGTGGCGCGCATCACCTGCAAGCGCCAGGCGCCGGACGCGGCGCTGTTCGTCGGCAGCGGCAAGGCGGATGAAATCCGCCTGCTGGCCGAGACCCAAGGCGCGCAAGAGGTGCTGTTCGACCAGGCGCTGAGCCCGGTGCAGCAGCGCAATCTGGAGCGTGCCATCGGCCTGCCGGTCAACGACCGCACGCTGCTGATTCTTGAAATCTTCGCCCAGCGCGCCCGCAGCCACGAGGGCAAGCTGCAGGTCGAACTGGCGCGCCTGCAATACCTCAGCACGCGCCTGGTGCGCCGCTGGAGCCACCTGGAGCGCCAGCAGGGCGGCATCGGCGGCCGTGGTGGCCCCGGCGAGACGCAGATCGAATTGGACCGCCGCATGATCGGCGAATCGATCAAGCGCACCAAGGAGCGCCTCGCCAAGGTCAAGCGCCAGCGCCAGACGCAGCGCCGCCAGCGCGAGCGCCAGGGCGCGTTCAACATTTCGCTGGTCGGCTACACCAACGCCGGCAAGTCGACGCTGTTCAACGCGCTGGTCAAGGCGCGCGCCTATGCGGCCGACCAGTTGTTTGCCACGCTCGACACCACCACGCGCCAGCTGTACCTGGGCGATGGGCAGGGCAGCGGGCGTTCGGTGTCGCTGTCGGACACCGTGGGCTTCATCCGCGACCTGCCGCACGGCCTGGTCGACGCCTTTGAGGCCACGCTGCAAGAGGCGGCCGATGCCGACCTGCTGCTGCACGTGGTCGATGCCGCCAACCCCAATCACCTGGAACAGATCGACGAAGTGCAGCGGGTGCTGCGCGAGATCGGTGCTGCCGAGGTGCCGCAACTGCTGGTCTTCAACAAGCTCGACGGGCTGGACGCCGCGCGCCGGCCGCACGCGCTGAAAGACACGCTGGCGCAGGATGGCCGCGAGCTGACGCGGGTGTTTGTCAGCGCGCGCACCGGCGAAGGGCTGGCTGCGCTGCGCGCCGAGTTGGCCGCGCGCGCCCAGGTGATGGCCGACACTGCTGCCCCGGCGGCCGAAGACGCCCGTGGGCGGTTGCCGATTGGGCACAATCACGGCTTGCACCCTCAAGAATTCAACGAATGACCGCACGCACGAGCGCCTCGCGGCTGGCCCACTGGTCAGGCCGCCTCCGAGGCATGTTCAACCTGAACGACCCGCAATGGGGGCGTGGCGATGGCGCGTCCGGCCAGGACAATCCTCGCCCCGACGACCAGCGCCCGGCCGATCCGCCACATGCTCCGCCACCACCCCC
>JAGOVZ010000171.1 GCA_018060485.1 Ottowia sp.
GTAGCTGCCCGCCTTCAGGCCGGCCTTCACGTCGTCGAGCGCCTTCTTGGCTTCTTCCGGCACGTCGGCGGCGAGCGACACCAGATCGATCGCGCCTTCCTTCACGCCCCACCAGGTCTGGCCGGTGGCCCACTTGCCATCCAGCACCTCGCCCACGGTCTTGATGTAGTAGGGCGCCCAGTTGATGATGGCCGAGCCCAGGTGCGCCTTGGGGCCGTACGCGGTCATGTCGGAATCCCAGCCGAAGCCGCGCTTGCCCATCTTCTCGGCGGTTTGCAGCACGGCCGACGAGTCGGTGTTCTGGAACAGGATGTCGGCGCCGCCGTTGATCAGCGCCGTGGCGGCTTCGGTCTCTTTCGGCGGGTTGAACCACTCGTTGACCCACACCACCTTGGTCTTGATGTTGGGGTTGCTGCTTTGCGCGCCCAGCGTGAAGCTGTTGATGTTGCGGATCACTTCCGGGATCGGAATCGACGCCACCACGCCCAGCGTGTTCGACTTGGTCATCCTGCCGGCGATCACGCCCGCCATGTAGGCGCCTTCATACGTGCGGCTGTCGTAGGTGCGCATGTTGGGCGCGGTCTTGTAGCCGGTGGCGTGCTCGAACTTCACCTCGGGGTTGTCGGCGGCGACTTTCAGCATCGGCTCCATGTAGCCGAAGGTGGTGCCGAAGATCAGCTTGTTGCCCTGGCCGGCCATGTCGCGGATCACGCGCTCGGCGTCGGCCGATTCGGGCACGCTCTCGACGAAGCTGGTGACGATCTTGTCGCCGTACTCCTTCTCCAGCGCCTTGCGCGCGTTGTCGTGCGCAAAAGTCCAGCCGCCGTCGCCCACCGGGCCGACGTAGGCAAAGGCGATCTTCAGCGGATCGGCCTTGGCCGGCGCGGGCGCAGATGCAGCCGCCGGTGCCGGCGCGGGCGCGGCGGCGGTGGGCGCCGGCTCGTCTTTCTTGCCGCAGGCCACCAGCGCGCTGGCGGCGGCGGCCAGTGCGGCGAGTTTCAGGATCGAACGCTTGTGTTGGTCGGTCATTCGGTGGCTCCTTGCCCTGGTGTGTGGATGAAATGCAGATTATGGCGGCGCCCGAGCAGCGCCCGAAAATTCAAGCCAAATGGGCCGCCAGCGCTTGACCGACAAGCGCGAGGCGCTATCCAAAATATAGTATTCAGGCGCATCAAGCGCCCGGATGAAACGGCTTGCCCAGCGAGGCCGGCATGTTGACGCGGATCCACGTCGGGTTGCGCGAGATCAGCGCCAGCACCACGATGGTGGCGATGTACGGCAGCATGGTGAGGAACTGGCTGGGCACCTGCACGCCCTGGCCTTGCAGGTGAAACTGCAGCATCGTCACGCCGCCAAACAGATACGCCCCCAGCAGCACGCGCGCCGGCCGCCAGGTGGCAAAGGTGGTCAGCGCCAGCGCGATCCAGCCCTTGCCGGCCACCATGCCCTCGACCCACAGCGGCGTGTAGATCACCGACAGATACGCCCCCGCCAGCCCGCACAGCGCGCCGCCGACGATCACCGCCGCGAGGCGAATGCGCCGCACGTTGTAACCCAGCGCGTGCGCCGATTGGGGCGACTCGCCCACCGAGCGCAGCACCAGCCCGCCGCGCGTGCGGTACAAGAACCAGATCAAGCCCACGGCCAGCAGCATGGCGCCGTACACCAGCGGGTGGTGGCGGAACAGCGCGGGCCCGATGAAGGGGATGTCGCCCAGGCCGAACCAGTTGTACTGCGGCCGCTCCGGCAGCTTGGCCTGCACATAGCCGATGCCGACAAAGGCCGAAAAGCCGACACCGAACAGGCTGAGCGCCAGCCCCGTCGCGTACTGATTCGTGTTGAGCCAGATCACCAGCCAGCCAAAGATGGCCGCCAGCAGCGCGCCCGCCGCCATGCCCGCCGCAAAGCCGATCCAGTCGTTGCCGGTGTTGACGACCGTGGCAAAGCCGGCAATGGCCGCGCACAGCATGATGCCCTCGGCCCCCAGGTTGACGATGCCCGCCTTCTCGTTGATCAGCAGGCCCAGCGCGGCGATCGCCAGCACCGTGCCGGCGTTCAGGGTGGCGGCCAGGAGCAGGGCGTACTGGTCCATCAGCCGCCCTTTCCGATGCGGATGCGGTAGTTCACCAACGTATCGCACGCCAGCAGCGTGAACAGCAGCAAACCCTGGAAAACGCCCGTCAGCGACTTCGGCAGCCCCAGCCGCGACTGCGCCAGCTCGCCGCCGATGTAGAACATGCTCATCAACATCGCCGCCAGCACCATGCCGAACGGGTGCAGCCGCCCGACGAAGGCGACGATGATGGCGGCAAAGCCGTAGCCGGCCGGCACGTAGGGCGTCAGCTGGCCGATCGGCCCGGCTACTTCCAACGCACCGGCCAACCCGGCCGTTCCGCCCGAAATCAGGAGCGCAGTCCACAGCGCGCGGCGCGACGAAAAGCCCGCGTAGCGCGCCGCTGCCGGCGCCAGCCCGCCCACCTGCTGCGCGAAACCGGCCTTGGTGCGAAACAAGAACACCCACAGCAGCGCGGCGCCGGCCAGCGCGATCAGCGCACCGATGTTGGCGCGCGAGCCGGCCATCAGCCTGGGGATTTGCGTCACCGCGTCGAAGGTGCGTGTCTGCGGAAAGTTGTAGCCCGCCGGGTCCTTCCACGGCCCGTAGACCAGATAGCCCAGCACCTGGATCGCCACGTACACCAGCATCAGGCTGACCAGGATTTCGCCTGCGTTGAACTTGTCGCGCAGGAAGGCCGTGATGCCGGCCCACGCCATGCCGCCCAGCACGCCGGCCAGCAGCACGGCGACGACGATCCAGCGCCCGGTCTCCTTGCCCGCCAGCAGCGCCACGCCACCCGCCGCGATGGCGCCGATGACGAACTGGCCCTCGGCGCCGATGTTCCAGATGTTGGAGCGAAAGCACACCGCCAACCCCAGGGCGATCAGCAAGAGCGGCGTGGCCTTCACGGCCAGTTCGCCCAGCGCGTAGGCCGACTTGATGGGTTCCCAGAAGAACACCTGCAGCCCGCGCACCGGGTCCTTGCCCATCACGCTGAACAGCACGACGCCGATCACCACCGTGATCGCCAGCGCCAGCAGCGGCGAGGCCCAGGTCCACGCGCGCGAGGGCGCGGGGCGCGGTTCAAGGCGCAGCATGCACAGCCTCTCGGGGTGGCTGACTCTGAACAGAACACAGAGGCACAGAGGCACAGAGTTCGACAGCGAAAGACCTCTTCTTTCCTCTGTGCCTCTGTGCCTCTGTGTTCTGTTGATGCCGCGTGACGGAGATGGGCAGCGTTTCAATCATGCGACGCCTCGATTTGCTGCAAATGCTGCTGCACGTCGGCATGCCACAGCCCGCTCATCCACTCGCCGATCTGCTCCACCGTGGCGTCGCGCCGCGCCACCGAAGGCGACAGGCGGCCCTTGGCCATCACGTGCAGGCGGTCGCTCAGCTCAAACAGCTCGTCCAGCTCTTCGCTCACCACCAGCACGGCGCAGCCGGCGTCGCGCAGCGCCAGAATCTCGGCGCGGATCTGCGCTGCCGCGCCCACGTCGACGCCCCAAGTCGGTTGCGACACGATCAGCAGCGTCGGCTTGGCGTCGATCTCACGCCCCATGATGAATTTCTGCAGGTTGCCGCCCGAGAGCGAGCGCGCCGGCGCTTGCGGGCCGGCGGCCTTGACGCGAAAGCGCTCGATGATGTCCGCCGCCTGATCGCGCAGCCGCCCGGTGCGCAGCCAGCCCAGCGTGCCCACGGCTTCGCGCCGCGTCAGCAGCAGGTTGTCGGCCAGGCTCATCTCGGGCACGGCGCCGCGGCCCAGGCGCTCTTCGGGCACGAAGTGCATGCCCAGCGCGCGGCGCTGCCCGGGCGAACGCTGCCCCGCAGGCTGGTTCGCTATCGATACAGAAGCTGCTGGCGCGCGCCGGTCCTCGCCCGACAGCGCAAACAGCAACTCGCGCTGGCCGTTGCCGGAGACACCGGCAATGCCCACCACCTCGCCCGCGCGCACCTGCAGCGAGACATCGACCAGGTCGACGCCAAACGGCGACTCGCGCTTCAGGCTCAGGTTTTGCACCGCCAGCACCACCTCGCCCGGCGTGCGCTCGTGGTGCGCCAGCGCGGGCGGCTCGGCGCCGATCATCAGGCGGCTCAAGCTCGCGTTGCTCTCCTCGCGCGGGTCGCACACGCCCGTCACGCGGCCGCCGCGCATCACCGTGGAGGCGGTGCACAGCGCGCGAATCTCGTGCAGCTTGTGGCTGATGTAGAGGATGCTGCAACCCTCGCTGGCCAGCTGGCGCAGCGTCACGAACAGCTTGTCGACCGCCTGCGGCGTCAGCACCGAAGTCGGCTCGTCCAGGATCAGCAGCTTGGGGTTGGTGAGCAGCGCGCGGATGATCTCGACGCGCTGCATCTCGCCCACGCCCAGCGTGTGCACGGGCCGCGCGGGGTCGATGTCGAGGCCGTAAGCGGCCGCCGTCTGCTCGATGCGCCGCGTGACTTCGGCCAGCGAGAGCGACTTGTCCAACCCCAGCCACACGTTCTCGGCCACGCTCAGCGTCTCGAACAGGCTGAAGTGCTGGAACACCATCGCAATGCCCAGCGCGCGCGCCTCTTGCGGGCTGCGAATGTGCACGGGCTGGCCGTCAAAGCGAACCTCGCCGGCGTCGGGTTTCACCGCGCCGTAGATGATCTTCATCAGCGTGGATTTGCCGGCGCCGTTTTCGCCCAGCACGGCGTGGATCTCGCCCGGCTGCACCGTCAGCGACACGTCGTCATTGGCCACCACTCCGGGGTAGCGCTTGGTGATGCCGGTCAGCTGAAGGCGGGCGTTCATCGGTCAAACAGGCCGTGGGTCGTGGCGGGTCGAGCGCGGGCAGCTATGGAATGTGTAGTAGGGTGGCGCGCCGGTTGCGGCGCGGCTGTTTCGCAATGTAGCACCGGCGGGGCGTTTTTCAGCGTGGCGCCGCGTCATGGACAACCACCATCGCCGCACGGCGCGGACACGGCGTGGGTGCCACACCACCTGATTCGCGCGATACTGCCGCGCATGAGCCCGCCGACCCTGCGCTTCGTTCTTGGCCATCGGCCGCACGCCTTGCCCGACGTGGCGCCCGACCGAACCTTGCTGGACGTGCTGCGCGAAGACCTGCGCTGCACGGCGGTGAAGGAAGGTTGCGCCAGCGGCGACTGCGGCGCCTGCACGGTGGCGGTGGCCGAAGCCGAGGAGGGCGGCCGGCTGCACTGGCGCGCCATCAACAGCTGCATCCGCCTGGCGCACAGCGTGGAGGGCATGGCCGTGTTCACCGCCGAAGACATCGCGGGCGAGGGCGGCAGGCTGCACCCCGCGCAACGCGCCATGCTGGAATGCCACGGCTCGCAATGCGGCTTCTGCACGCCGGGCTTCGTGATGAGCCTGTTCACGCTGCATCGGCAACGCGACGGCG
>JAGOVZ010000172.1 GCA_018060485.1 Ottowia sp.
CCGCTGTTCACCGCGATGAGCGACGACGAGCAGGGCCGCGTGATCGCCGCCTTGCGGGCGGTGGTGTGGTGATCGCATGGTGGGTCAGGTGACCAGCGCGCCGGTCCAGGCATCAGCGAACGCCGGCGCCGCGTCGGATCTGGCGTGCTTCGGCTGGAGCGCGCGCGCCTGGGCCGCGCCGTGGCGCGCTTTCCGCCGGGCGCACCCCGATCTGCAAGTAGGCGATGCGCTGGAACTGGGCGCCGGCGAACATTCTTCGCTGGCACCGCTGCTGCTGCCCTTGGCCGAGCGGGTCGAGTGTTCGGCCTACGACGCAGCGGTGCTGCCCGCGATTGAGGCCCGGCACCGCGCCAGCCTGCCACCGGCCGAAGCGGCGCGCATGCACTGGGCGCAGCGCGACCTGCATGCGCTGGCCGGGCGCTGGGATTTGATCGTCATGAAGTCGGTGCTGGGCGGCGTGCACCGCACGCACAACAGCCGCCTGGCCGACGTGCATGCCACGCTGGAACGCCTGCGCACCCAGCACCTGCGCCCCGGCGGCTGGCTGCTGACGCTCGACAACGGCCGCACCGCGCTGGAGCCGCTCTGGTCGCGCTTTGGCGCGCGCCGCAACGGCTGGCGTTTTTTGGGGGCACAGGACTTTCCGCCAGCGGCCGAACACCACAGCTTTGGCGTGCTCAGCAGCTTTTCCGCCGCCACGCGGCTGGGCGCTTTCGGCCAGCGCATCGACGACGCCTTGTACGCCGCCGACCTTGCGCTGACGCCGCTGGCGCGCCAGCACGCCGTGCACCTGCACGTGTACCGCGCGCCGGCATGACCACGCCGGCGCACGACCTGGCCAAGCGCGCGATGGACGTGGCGCTCAGCCTGCTCGCGCTGCCGCTGGCGGTGCCGCTGATGGCGCTCATCGCGCTGGCGGTCAAGCTGGATTCACCCGGCCCGGTGTGGTTTCGGCAAGAGCGCGTGGGGCGTGCTGGGCGGCTGTTTCGCATCCACAAGTTCCGCACCATGCGCGTCACGGATGGTACGGGGCCGCTGGTCACGGCGTCGCATGATGCGCGCATCACGCGCGTCGGCCGCTGGCTGCGGCGCACCAAGCTCGACGAGCTGCCGCAGCTGATCGATGTGCTGAACGGCGACATGAGCCTGGTCGGTCCGCGGCCCGAGGTGCCGCGCTACATGGCGCTGTACGCCGAACCCGTACGCCGCCAGATTCTCAGCCTGCGCCCGGGCATCACCGACCGCGCCGCCATCGAGTTCCGCGACGAAGAGCGTTTGCTGGCCGCCGCCGCCGACCCGGAGCGCGCCTACGTCGAGCAGGTGATGCCCATCAAGCAGCGCTATTACCTCGACTATGTGGCGCAGCGCAGCCTGGCTGGCGACCTGCGCATTCTGTGGGACACGGCGCGGGCGCTGGTGAAATGACCGCTGTCGCCCGCGTACAAGCGCTTTCTTGCCAAAATCGGCCACTGGCGCTTGTCAATCAAGCGCGGGCAGCTATGAAAAGAAGAGTGATGAACAGAATGCGCCGCCGGGAGATCCTGTGTTGAGCGGCCTGCGCAGCAAGAGCTGGCTGGTCGATTTGCCGCTCATCGCGCTGGCCTGGTGGGCCGGCTTCTGGCTGCGCTTCAACCTCGACGTGCCATCGCCTTATTTCGACCAGGCGGTGCTGACCACGCCGCTCGCCATGGCGTGCATGGCGGTTGGGCTGGCGTGGGCGCGCGTGCCGCGCCAGTCGTGGCGCTACGTCAGCCTGGCCGATCTGCGCCAACTGGCCAAGGGCGTGGCGCTGGGCGGCCTGCTGACCACCGCGCTGGTCATGGGCTTGCGGGTCGATGGCTTTCCGCGCTCGGTGTTTCTGATCGGCACGGTGCTCACGCTGCTGCTGCTGGCCGGCGCGCGCGCCGCCTGGCGCACCCTGACCGAGCGCGCGCGCGCCCAGGGCACGCCGGGTGCGGCGCAGCAGCCGCTGTTGATCGTCGGCACGCTGGACGAGGCCGACCAGGCGCTGCGCACGCTGACCGGCGTGGCCGGCTGGCAGGTGGTGGGCATCGTCTCGCCCCATGCGCAGGACGCCGGCCGCACCCTGCAAGGCGTGCGCGTGCTGGGCGGCGTGCAGGCGCTGCCCGAGCTGGCGCGCGCGCAGCAGGCCGGCACCGTGTTGCTGGCCAGCGCGCCCGGCGCGCCGCTGCGGCGCGAGGTGATGCTGCGCTGGTCCGGCGCCGGCCTGAACCTGCTGACGCTGCCCACGGCCGACGAGTTGCTGGCGCCCGGCAGCCCGGCCCTGCCGCGCCAGGTGCGGCTGGAAGATTTGCTGGGCCGCACGCCGGTGCAGCTCGACGCGCAGGGCCTGAACGGCTTGTTCACCGGCCAGACCGTGCTGGTGACCGGCGCCGGCGGCTCCATCGGTGCCGAGCTGTGCCGCCAGGTGGCGCGCTTTGGCGTCGCCAGGCTGGTGTGCGTGGACGTGTCCGAGTACGCCACCTACACGCTGGAGCAGGAACTGCAGCGCAGCTTTCCGCTGATGCAAGGCGTGTACTACACCGCCAACGTGCGCGAGTTGGGCCGTCTGCGCGCCATCGCCATGGAACACCGCCCCAGCGTGGTGCTGCACGCCGCCGCCTACAAGCACGTGCCGCTGATGGAGCAGCACAACGAGATCGAGGCGCTGCGCACCAACGTGCAGGGCACGTTGAACGCCGCGCGCGTGGCGGGCGAGGTGGGCGCGGCGCGCTTCGTGCTGATTTCGACCGACAAGGCCGTCAACCCCACCAACGTGATGGGCGCCAGCAAGCGCCTGGCCGAGCAGGTGGTGCAGGCGGTGGCCGGCGAATACCCGGGCACGCGCTACGTGTCGGTGCGCTTTGGCAACGTGCTGGGCTCCAGCGGCTCGGTGGTGCCGCTGTTCACGGCGCAGATCGCGCAGGGCGGGCCGCTCACGGTGACGCACCCGGACATCGTGCGCTACTTCATGACCATCCCCGAAGCCGCGCAACTGGTGCTGCAGGCGGGGCTGATGGGCCAGTCGGGCCAGATCTTCGTGCTCGACATGGGCGAGCCGATGAAGATCGTCGAGCTGGCGCGGCTGTTGATCCGCATGTCGGGCAAGAGCGAGGCCGAGGTGCCGATTGCCTTCACCGGCCTGCGCCCCGGCGAGAAGCTGTACGAGGAACTGCTGGCCGATGACGAGACCACCGAGCCCACGCCGCACCCCAAGCTGCGCGTGGCCAAGGTGGCACCGCCGGCGGGCGAAGTGGCCGCGGCCGTCGAGGCGTGGCTGGCCGCCGCGGGCGCGGCGCCGGATGCGGCGGCGATCCGGCGCTGGCTGCGCCAGCGCGTGCCGGAGTATCAGGCCGGCGCAACGGGGTAAGGGCCCCGGCGCGCGGCTCAGGCGCTTTTGTCGGCGGGCGGCTTCATGCGCATGCTGTCGTCGATCACGTCGACGTGATCGACCTTGGCCAGCAGATCGGGGAATGACTCGAAGCCGAACTCCTCCCAGTTCCAGCGCGGCTTGACGTACTTGCCTACCGCCTCGGTGTTGGCCCAGCCCTTGGCGCTTTTGAACTTGTTGAAGGCTTCATCCAGCAGCTTGACCAGCTCGAGAAACGGAATCTTGCGGCAGAACATTCGGCTGGACTCGTCGGTGCGAAATTGCAGGCCCCGCAGATCGCGCAGCATGCCCGACAGCTTGGCGTAGCCGTAGGTACGTGAATCGAAGTCCGGCTGGGTCTGACCGATGTAGCTGCCGATCTTGCCGACGAAGGCCCAGCCCGTGGCTTCGTCGGTGGAGTCCTTGATGGCCTTGTAGAGCAGCTCGCGCACCCTGTCATCCATCTGCCTGGGCGCGACGGGCTTCGCGGCGGCAGACCTTTCAATGACATCGCTGCCGACCGTCAGGGCAGTGGTGGCGGTGTCGGCTTTTTTGGGCTCGCCCAGGTTTTCGACGTACAGGAAGCGGTCGCAGGCTTGCCGAAAGGCTTCGGGTGTTTTCTCTTTGCCAAAGCCATAGACCACCAGGCCGGACGCCCGGATGCGCGAGGCCAGCGGCGTGAAGTCGCTGTCGCTGGACACCAGGCAGAAGCCGCTGAAATTGCCGCTGTACAGCAAGTCCATCGCGTCGATGATCAAGCCCATGTCGGTCGCATCCTTGCCCTTGGTGTAGGCAAACTGCTGCACGGGCGTGATGGCATGCTTGAGCAGGATGCTGCGCCAGCCGATCAGCGTGTTGTTGCTCCAGTCGCCATAGATGCGCTTGACGCTGGCTACGCCGTATTTGGCGATCTCCTCGAACAGGCCCTGCGCTACCGCCGACGATGTGTTGTCGGCATCGATGAGCACGGCCAGTTTTTCCTGCTTCAGGTTTTCGGTGGTCATGGTTTGACGGTCGAGTGAAGCGCTTGATGGGACAGTCCGTGCGCCTTTAACCCTCGCCCGCGCCGATGCCGGTTTTCGACAGCATGTCGGCCACCAGTTCCAGCCGCATCAAGGGGTTGTCCAGGCTCATCAGGCGCTGCTTGGTGGTGGGGGGCAGCGGCAGCAGTTCGCACCAGCGGTTGGCGACCCAGGCGCAGTCGTCGTAGTCGGCCGCGCTGCCTTCGGGCAGTGGCGCGTCGGGCGTTTGCACGCGCAGGCTGGCGTGCACCTGGCGCAGCGCGCGCGCGGCGTGTTGCAGATCGTCGGGGATGCCAAGCGCCACGTCGTGCGGCAGCAGCGTGACGTCGGCGATCCACAGCCCGTGCTTGAGCTGGCTTGGCCGGTCGATGCGAAAACGCTGCTCGCCGCGGCACTGCACCAGCAGCAGGCCAGGCTGCGGCTGCTCCAGCGCCGTGACGTGCGCCAGCGTGCCCACGGGCTGCAACTGCTCTTGCGGCGCGCCGGGCGTGCGCACTTCGTGCCCCTGCGCCAGCGCGACGATGCCAAAGGGCGCGCCAGCGCGGTGGCATTTGCCGATCATGTCGAGGTAGCGCACCTCGAACACGCGCAGCGGCAGCACGCCAGCGGGAAACAACACCGTGCCCAGCGGGAACAGCGGCAGGGACGTGAGGGTGAGCAGGTCTTCGGACATGGATCGGGCGATCAAAACAGCGCCCGTGGCCGCCGCTGTGGGCCCCGCAAGCGGTAGCTCGCTATCATCGCACGCACGCAAACTTTGGAACTGCTTTCGGCCGCCCGGCTGTGAACAAATCCACCCACCGCTGGCATGCTGTACCAAATCATCATCTTCCTGATCGAAGTCGCCGTGACGCTGCTGGGCGGCGCCTGCCTGCTGCGGCTTTACATGCGCTGGCGCCGCATGCCGATGGCCAATCCGGTGGGCCGTTTCGTGCAGGCGCTGTCGGACTGGCTGGTGCTGCCGCTGCAGCGCCTGGTGCCGCCCGCCAAGCAGTTCGACGTCGCCAGCCTGCTGGCGGCGTGGCTGCTCAAGCTGCTGCA
>JAGOVZ010000038.1 GCA_018060485.1 Ottowia sp.
GCCAGCAAAAAAGCCACGGCATGCCGTGGCTTTCTCGCGTCTCCTCGAAGGCCAGCCTCGCGGCCGGCCTCCCTTCATTGTTCGATCAATGGAACTGCTCTTCCTCGGTCGAGCCTGTGAGCGCCTTCACGCTGGACGAGCCGCCCTGGATGACGGTGGTCACGTCGTCGAAGTAACCCGCGCCCACTTCCTGCTGATGTGACACGAACGTGTAGCCGGCTTCGCGCGCCTTGAACTCGGGCTCTTGCACCATGTTGACGTAGTGCTTCATGCCTTCGCCGCCCGCGTAGGCCTTGGCGAATTCGAACGTGCGGTACCAGTTGACGTGGATACCGGCCAGCGTGATGAACTGGTACTTGTAGCCCAGCGCCGACAGGTCTTCCTGGAAGGTGGCGATCTGTGCGTCGCTGAGGTTCTTGCGCCAGTTGAAGCTGGGCGAGCAGTTGTACGACAGCAGCTTGCCGGGGCAGGCGGCGTGCACGGCCTGGGCGAACTCGCGCGCAAAGCCGATGTCGGGCACGCCGGTTTCGCACCACACCAGATCGGCGTAGGGCGCGTAGGCCACGCCGCGGCTAATGGCCTGCTCCAGGCCGTTCTTCACGCGGTAGAAGCCCTCTTGCGTGCGCTCGCCGGTCAGGAAGGGTTTGTCGTTGGCGTCGTGATCGCTGGTGATCAGGTTGGCGGCCTCGGCGTCGGTGCGCGCCAGCACGATGGTGGGCACGCCCATCACGTCGGCGGCGAAGCGGGCAGAGATCAGCTTTTCGCACGCCTCTTGCGTGGGCACCAGCACCTTGCCGCCCATGTGGCCGCACTTCTTGACGGCGGCCAGCTGGTCTTCAAAGTGCACGCCGGCAGCGCCGGAGGTGATCATGTTCTTCATCAGCTCGAAGGCGTTCAGCACGCCGCCAAAGCCGGCTTCGGCATCGGCCACGATCGGCAGGAAGTAGTCGACGAAGTCCTTGTCGCCAGGGCCGATGCCGCGGCTCCACTGGATTTCATCGGCACGCTTGAAGGTGTTGTTGATGCGACGCACCATGGTCGGCACCGAGTCGTAGGCGTACAGCGACTGGTCGGGGTACATGGTTTCCGACGTGTTGCCATCGGCGGCGACTTGCCAGCCCGACAGGTACACGGCTTCAAGACCGGCCTTGGCCTGCTGCATGGCCTGACCGGCGGTGATGGCGCCGAAGGCATTGACGTAGCCCTTCTTGGCCTCGCCATTGACCAGGCCCCACAGCTTTTCGGCGCCGCGCTTGGCCAGCGTGTACTCGATCGGCAGGCTGCCGCGCAGGCGCACCACGTCGGCCGCCGAGTAGCCGCGCTTGACGCCCTTCCAGCGCGGGTTGCTGGCCCAGTCTTTTTCAAGGGCGGCGATCTGCTGTTCGCGGCTGAGTTGCTCGTTGGTGTTCGGCATGGTGAGACTTTCGTGAAGGTGAAGACAAGGAACGAGGAAAAGCACTTCCGGTGTTTTGGATGCTCGCCTACTGGACTCACATCGCTCACCGTTGGCCTTGATCATACTCTTGTATAAGACTCGCGAAGATTCTTATGTCTTATACAAGACAAATTTTTTTTCTATTGATATCAACAGTTTACGATCATATTTCCTCAATACGAAATCTAATCTTCCGTATTGAGAAATTTTGCGGCGATGCAGCAATGATTAATTTTGCATTGCGAAGTCTTGCTTTCACCTATCGGGATGACGGTCGCGCACCCAGTCGCCGCTGGCGATCACGGGGGCTTCGCCGACCCACGCCCGGTTGTATTCGTAGCAGATGCAGCGGACGCGCTCGATTGAACCGCCCGGCAGTTGCACGTCGATATCGATCGCTCGCTTGAAGTATTCGTCCGTGCGCTCGGAGTAGAGGCATTCGATCTCGTCCAGCGTCGCCTCCAGCGCGGGCGTGATGGCGTACACCTCGCCCAGCACCCGCCCTGGGCCGCCCAGCACGATGCCCGGATAGGCACCCAGGTGGTGCAACGTGCCCGCCACGTGCGCGTGGCCCACCAGGCGCGGCGCGGGCAGCAGGCGCGTGATGTCGTTGTCGTCGCCTCGCCGCAACGTGCCATAGACGAACACGTGCGTCACGGGCGGGGTACGCGCGGCAAACGATTCGAAGAGCGGCGTGTTCATGGTCAGCGCAGCCCTTGTTTCGCCGCAACGTGGTGCGCATCGGAGCGCCACCGCTTCATTGCGGCACCAGTCCGGCTGCCCTGACCAGTTCGGCGTGGATGCGAATGTCGTCGCTGATGGTCTGCTTGAGCGACTTCGCATCGTCCAGCGCCGGCTCCATGCCCAGATCCACCAGCTTGGCGCGCGCATCGCCCGTCAACACGGCGCGCACGGCCTTGTTCAGGCGCTCCACGATGGCCGGCGGCGTGCGTGCGGGGGCCAGCACGCCGATCCAGGCCGACAGCACCAGGCCATCGACACCGCCCTCGCGCAGCGTCGGCACGTCGGGCAGGATGGGCGAACGCTTCGCGCTCAGCACGCCCACCGGGTGGAGCTTGCCGGCCTTGATGTGGGGCAGCGCCTCGGGCAGCGGCGCGAACACCATGTCCACCGTGCCGGCCATCAGGTCGGTGATGGCCGGCGCGCCGCCCTTGTAGGGCACGTGCAGCAGCTTCACCTTGGCGCGGCTCTCGAACAGCAGCCCCGCCAGGTGCTGCGGGCTGCCGTCACCCGACGAAGCGTAGGTCAGCTTGCCCGGGTTGGCGCGTGCGGCGGACAGCACCTCGGTCAGCGTACCCAGGCGGCTCTTGTCGCGCACCACCAGCACCATCGACTGGTTGACCAGCTTGGCGACGGGCGCGAAGTCGGCCTCCGGGTCGTAGGGCAGCGACTTGAAGATGCTCTTGTTGGTGGTGAGAAAGGACGCTGGCGACACCGCCAAGGTGTAGCCATCGGGCGCGGCCCGGGCCACCTGGGGCATGCCGATCTGGCCCGAGGCGCCGGCCTTGTTGTCGACCACGAAGGGCTGGCCCAGGTCGTCGGCCAGCTTCTGGCTGACCAGGCGCGCCACCGCATCGACGCTGCCGCCGGCCGGCAGCGCGACCACCACCTTGACCGGGCGCTCGGGATAGCGGCCCTGCGCCTGCGCCAGCGCGGCGACGCCGCAGGCGACCCCCAGCACCAGCAGGCGCGCGACACGGCGCAGAACGGAAACAGGTGGCAAATGGTTCATGAAGACTCCGGGACCAGGCGTTGCTGACAATGCGGCGCAATGGGCGCCGCGCATGCCCTGCGACAAGCATTATTCATGCCGCATCGCTGGCCGGCCAGCACCGCGTGGCACCCGGACGGGCGCCACACCGTATAGTCGCCACGCCACACGCACAACCCATGTCCGACGCCACCGCCCTGCCCCGCCCGCTTGCCTATGGCTGCCTGGCGCTGTCGATGGCGCTGGTCGGCAGTTATGTCGCGCTGTCCAAGCCGCTGGCGCTGATCTTTCCGGTGCTCTTGCTGGCTTGGTTGCGCTTTGGCATCGGCGGCGTGGCCATGCTGCACTGGCTGAAAAAACCGGCGAGCGAACCACCGTTGACCCCGCGCACGCGGCGCTTGCTGTTTCTCGAATCGTTTCTGGGCAATTTTCTCTTCACGGTGTGCATGATCACCGGCGTCAAGCTGACCAGCGCCGTCTCGGCCGGCGTCATTCTGGCCGCCATCCCTGCCGCGGTGGCGGTGCTGAGCTGGCTGTTCTTGCGCGAGCGCGTGGCGCCGCGTGTGTGGGCTGGCGTGGCGTGCGCGGTGGTCGGCATCGCGCTGGTGTCGCTATTTAAAAATGAGCTGCCCGCGCTTGACCAGTCTGCGCCAGCGGCCCAAAACACTTCACAAGTCGCATGGCTGGGCAACCTGCTGCTGATCGGCGCCGTGCTGTGCGAAGCCAGCTACGCGGTCATCGGCAAGGCGTTGACGGGGCAGCTGTCGCCGCGCCGCATCAGCGCGCTGATCAACCTGTGGGGCTTTGCGCTCAGCACGCCGTTCGGTGTCTGGCTGGCGTGGCGCTTCGATTTTGGCGCCGTCAGCGCCGGCACCTGGGGACTGCTGGTGGCGTATGCGCTGGCCGCCTGCATGTGGACGGTGTGGCTGTGGATGACCGGGCTGAAAAGCGTGCCTGCCGCGCAGGCCGGCGTGTTCACCGTCTTGCTGCCCATCAGCGCGGCCGCAGTCGGCGTGCTGGTGCTGGGCGAACGGCTCGGCCCGGCGCAGTGGGCGGCGTACGGCGTGGCGCTGACGGGCGTGGTGCTGGCCACGCTGCCATCGCGCCTGGCGTGGCGCGTGGGGCGCCCGCCGCGTGCGTGATGTGTCAAGGCCGTTCGCGCGCTGAAAAAAAAGCAACATCGCAGAGGGAAAAACGGCTTTTCCCCCTTGGAAGCGTGCTACTTATCCAGTAGCATCACCGTCAGCCAGCAGATGCCCCCAGCAAAAACTGGCAGCAAAAGACGACTTTTCCAACAACGAGGAACAGCAACCATGGCAACTGCAAAGAAAGCTCCGGCGAAAAAAGCCGCCCCGGCCAAGAAAGCCGCGCCTGCGAAGAAGGCCGCCCCGGCCAAGAAAGCAGCCGCGCCGGCGAAAAAAGCTGCGCCCGCCAAGAAGGCCGCCCCTGCCAAGAAGCGCACGCCCAGCGCCGCCTTCATGAAGGCCATGACGCCCAGCCCGGCACTGGCCGCCGTGATCGGCGCCAAGCCCGTGCCTCGCACCGAAGTGACCAAGAAGGTGTGGGAATACATCAAGGCCAACAAGCTGCAGGACGCGGTCAACAAGCGCAACATCAACGCCGACGCCAAGCTCAAACCCATCTTCGGCAAGGCGCAGGTCACGATGTTCGAGATGACCAAGCTGATCAACAACCACCTGTCGTGATCGTGGGCTGATCTCAGCCTGCGCGTTGCGCAAAAGAAAAGCCGGCTCGATGAGCCGGATTTTTTATTTGAATCAGCCGCTGGCGCTTGCCTGGCAAGCGCGAGCAGCTATCAAAAACAAAGCAACTTCAGTTTTTCTTCGACGCGTTCTCGATCGCATCCAGCGTGGTGCGCGTGGTGATGACCTGCTCGCTCAGCATCACCTCGATCACCGTGCCCTGCTCTCTGGCCAGCGCCTCACGCAAGGCCGGCTCGAATTGCTCGGTGCGCTCGACCCGCGTGCCCGCGTAGCCATAGCTTTCGGCCAGCCGCACGAAGTCGGGGTTGACCAGCTCAGTGCCTTCCTGCCGATGCGGGTAATCGCGCGCCTGGTGCATGCGAATGGTGCCGTACACGCCATTGTTGAGCAGCACGACGATGGTCTTGGCGCCGTACTGGCGCGCCGTGGCCAGCTCTTGCCCGTTCATCAGAAAGTCGCCATCGCCCGCCACGGTGACCACGGTGCGGCCGGTGGTGATGGCGCAGGCCACCCCCGCCGGCACGCCGTAGCCCATGGCGCCACTGGTGGGCGCCAGTTGTGTCTTGTGGCCCTTGGCGATGCCCGGAAAGTGAAAGTAGCGGTGCGTCCAGCTGGCAAAGTTGCCGGCGCCGTTGGTGATGGCGGCATCCTCGGGCAGCAGTTTCTGCAGCGTGCAGACGATGGCGTGCATGTCGATCGGGCCGGGCAAGGGCTGCGGCTGCATGTTGGCCACGTGGTCCTGGTGCACGGCGTCGGCCCAGTCGCGCCACGGCCGATCGTCCGGCGGCGCCAGCGCCGCCAGCGCCGCCGCCGTGGCCGGCAGGCTGGCGCACAGGGCCAGATCGGGCTGGTACACGCGGCCCAGTTCTTCGGCGCTGGTGTGCACGTGGATCAGCTTTTGCGTCGGCTTGGGCACTTTCAGCAGCGTGTAGCCACTGGTCGTCATCTCGCCCAGGCGCGGGCCAATGGCGAGGATCAGGTCGGCATCCTTGATGCGCTGGCCGAGCTTGGGGTTGATGGCGATGCCCACGTCGCCAGCGTACAGCGGGTGGCGGTTGTCGAAGGTGTCCTGAAAACGCATCGCGTTGCCGACGGGCAGGTGCCACGCCTCGGCAAACGCCTGCAGATCGCGCGCGCCCTCGGGCGTCCAGCCGCCACCGCCCGCTATGACGATCGGGCGCTTCGCATTCAATAGCAGCTCGCGCAGGCGCTGCATGCTCTGCGTGTCGGGTTGATACGAAGGCGGCTGCCAGCGCGGCATCGGCTGCAGGTCGTCCGGCACGGCTTGCGTCAGCATGTCTTCGGGCAGCGCCAGCACCACCGGGCCGGGGCGGCCGTTCTGCGCCGTGGCAAAGGCGCGCGCCACGTATTCGGGAATCCGCTCGACGCTGTCGATGCGCTCGACCAGCTTGGCCATGCCGAAGGCGCCAAAGAAGGCGCGGTAGTCCACTTCCTGAAACGCCTCGCGGTCGCGCTGGTCGCTGGCCACGTCGCCGACAAACAGCACCATCGGCGTCGAATCCTGCGACGCCGTGTGCACGCCGATGCTGGCATTGGTCGCCCCCGGCCCGCGGGTGACGAAGCACACGCCCGGCCGCCTGGTCAGCTTGCCGTGCGCCTCAGCCATGAAGGCGGCGCCGCCCTCCTGCCGGCAGATGACGAATGAAATCCGGTCGCGGTGCTGATGGAAGCCGTCCAGCGCCGCCAGGTAGCTTTCGCCCGGCACGCCGAAGGCATGGGTGACGCCCTGGGCCAGAAGGCATTCGACAAGAAGATGGCCGGCGATGCGTTGGGTCATGGAAACATTATGACCACCCCCCTGAGCGGCTGACGCCGCTTCCCCCCTTCGCTGTGGGAGGGGGGACACCGCCAGCGGGCGGGCCAAGCCCTTCCGCGGCGGTCGCTGGCATGGCCTGCTCCGCGGCCGGGCGTCTTGCGGCAAGGCCGCTCCCACAGGATTTCAGGTCAAATCGGCCGCCAGCGCTTATCTGTCAAGCGCGAGCAGCTATGTTTTTTAAAGCATTCGTCACGCCGCCGCAGTGCGCTTGCCCACCCCCAGCGCCGCCCCCACCGACAACATCAGGAACACCGCCGCCAACATCAGCGTCAGGCCGTAGTGGCCGCGGTCCATGAAGAAGCCGTAGATCAGCGGCGCCAGGGCAAAGCCCATGTCCAGCCCCGAATAGACGGTGCCGTACACGCGCCCGGTGGCGCCCTTGGGCGTCGCCTTCTTGATCATCATGTCGCGGCTCGGCCCGCCAATGCCGACCGCAAAGCCGGTGGCCGCCAGCACAGCCATGGAGCCGAAGCCGCCCAGCCAGCCGGTGCCGGCGACCACGATCAGCACCGCCCCGATGCCCATCGACCAGGCCACCACGCGGTCGCTGGCCGCCGGCATGCGCGCCGCCACGAAGCCGCCGGCGAACATGCCGGCCGCGCCGCACAGCATGTAGGCGGTAATCATGGTCGTCGCCGCCTCGAAGCTGACGCCGTGCATGGCCTGCATGATCGGCGAGGCGAAAGCCTGCACCACCGCCAGCGTCATGGTTGACAGCAGGAAGAACGCGAAGCACCACCACACCACCGGCAGCCGCAGAAAGGCCACGTCGCTGCCCTTGGGCGCGTCGTGCGCGCGCCGCACCACCTCGGTCTTCAGGTGCCCGCGGTGCAGTACCAGCACCGCCAGGATGCAGGCGTACAGGATGGCCGCCGCCAGATAGCCCGAGCGCCAGCCCTGCCAGGCGGTGAAGAACAGCAGGAACACCGGCGTCAGCGCCCAGCCCAGGTTACCCGACAGGCCATGCGCGCTGAAGGCGTAGCCCAGCCGGTGCGTGGACACGCGCTGGTTCAGGATCGAGAAATCCACCGGGTGGAACGGCGCATTGCCCAGCCCGGCGAACACCGCCACCAGCAGCAGCCCCCAGTAGCCCTGCGCCGCGTAGCCCGCCAGGCAGGCACAGATGAAGCACACGAAGGATGCGAACAGCACCGGCCGCGCGCCCACCTTGTCGACCAGAAAACCCGCCAGCGCCTGCCCGGTGCCCGAAATGATGAAGAACACCGTCATCAGAAACCCCAGCTGCGAAAACGACAGCCCGAACTCGGTGGCGAACACCGGAAACAGCGGCGGCAGCAGCAAGTGCGCGAAGTGCGAACTGGCATGCGCCAGCCCGACCAGGCCGATCACGGCGGCGTCGGCGCGCAGGGGCACCTGGGGTGGTGTGGAGGCAGGCGCCGTGGCGGCCCTCGACAAACTCGCAGTGTTCATGGGTGCCGATGCTACGTCATCCCCCAGCCTTCACGTGACGCTGCCCGGCCCTCGCAAACTTAGAATACGCCCTGCTTTTCTCGCCTGCCGCACGCTGCGAACAGGCACGTACCCAGCCGCCGCGTCACCCTGGTCGATGCGTTGATGCCCTCTGCCAGTGTGCCAAAAGCGGTGGGCCGAACCAGATAACGGGGGGCACAGGCTGCCAGCGCTTTCCCGTCAAGCGCTGCAGGGCAGCATACATGGGAGTATGCTGCCCTGCCCGCGTGAACGGCGTCGATCAGGCCGCCGCTTCGGCCCTGGCGCTGAACTGGAACACGCCCGGATCCTTGATCGGATCGACCGTCACATTGATCTCCGACTTCGGCGGAAACTTGCCTTCGAGGATCAGCTTCGACAGCGGGTTCTCAATGCGCTGCTGGATCGCGCGCTTGAGCGGACGGGCGCCAAACACCGGATCGAAACCGACCTTGGCCAGTTCATCCACCGCCTGATCCGAGACCTTGAGCGACAAGTCCATCTTGCCCAGGCGATTGGTCAGCGTGCGCAGCTGGATCCTGGCGATTTCGCCGATCTGCTTGGCGTCCAGGCCGTGGAAGACCACGATCTCGTCGATGCGGTTCAAAAACTCGGGGCGGAAGTGGTTCTTCAGCTCGCCGAACACCGCGTCCTTGACCTCTTCATACGGCCGCCCCGCCATGCTCTGGATCAGCGGCGAGCCGATGTTGCTGGTCATGATCAGCACGGTGTTCTTGAAGTCCACCGTGCGGCCCTGGCCATCGGTCAGCCGGCCATCGTCCAGCACCTGCAGCAGCACGTTGAAGACGTCGGGGTGCGCCTTCTCGATCTCGTCGAACAGCACCACGCTGTAGGGCTTGCGGCGCACGGCTTCGGTCAGGTAACCGCCTTCGTCGTAACCCACGTAGCCGGGCGGCGCGCCAATCAGGCGGGCCACGCTGTGCTTTTCCATGAACTCGCTCATGTCGATGCGAATCAGGTGCTCTTCGCTGTCGAACAAGAAGCCCGCCAACGCCTTGGTCAGCTCGGTCTTGCCGACGCCCGTGGGGCCAAGGAACAGGAAGCTGCCCAGCGGCCGGTTGGGGTCGGACAGGCCCGAGCGCGAGCGGCGGATGGCGTTGGCCACGGCCGAAATCGCCTCCTCCTGCCCCACCACGCGCTGGTGCAGCGCGTCTTCCATCTTCAGCAGCTTCTCGCGCTCGCCTTCCATCATCTTGCTGACGGGGATGCCGGTCGCGCGGCTAACCACTTCGGCGATTTCCTCGGCGCCGACCTGCGTGCGCAGCAGTTGCGGCGCGGCCTTTTCGCGCTTTCCTTCGCTGGCCTGCGCTTCGTCAAGCTGCTTTTGCAGCTGCGGCAGCTTGCCGTATTGCAGCTCGGCCACCTTGTTGAAGTCGCCCTTGCGCGTGCTTTCCTCGATCTGGAACTTGATCTGATCGATCTCCTTGCGCAACTGCTCGCCGCCTTGCGCGTTGGCTTTTTCGGCCTTCCAGACTTCTTCGAGGTCGGCATATTCCTTCTCGAGCTTCGCTAGGTCTTCCTCGATGAGCGCCAGGCGCTTTTGCGAGGCTTCGTCCTTCTCGCGCTTCACCGCCTCGCGCTCGATCTTGAGCTGAATCATGCGGCGATCGAGCTTGTCCATCACCTCGGGTTTGGAATCGATCTCGATCTTGATCTTGGCCGCCGCCTCGTCAATCAGGTCGATCGCCTTGTCGGGAAGAAAGCGGTCGGTGATGTAACGCGCGCTCAGCTCTGCTGCAGCAACGATAGCGGGGTCGGTGATGTCGACGCCGTGGTGCACCTCGTACTTCTCCTGCAGGCCGCGCAGGATGGCGATCGTGTCTTCGACGCTCGGCTCGCCGACCAGCACTTTCTGAAAGCGCCGCTCCAGCGCCGCGTCTTTCTCGATGTACTTGCGGTATTCGTCCAGCGTGGTGGCACCGATGCAGTGCAGTTCACCGCGCGCCAGCGCGGGCTTGAGCATGTTGCCCGCGTCCATGGCGCCTTCGGCCTTGCCAGCGCCCACCAGGGTGTGGATTTCGTCGATGAACAGGATGATGCGGCCTTCTTCCTGCGCCACCTCCTTCAGCACGGCCTTCAGGCGTTCTTCGAATTCGCCGCGATACTTGGCGCCGGCCAGCAGGCCCGCCATGTCGAGCACCAGGACTTTCTTGTCTTTCAGCGTATCGGGCACTTCGCCGGCCACGATGCGCTGCGCCAGGCCTTCCACGATGGCCGTCTTGCCGACGCCCGGCTCGCCGATCAGCACCGGGTTGTTCTTGCTGCGCCGCTGCAGCACCTGGATGACGCGGCGAATCTCGTCGTCGCGGCCAATCACCGGGTCCAGCTTGCCCTGGCGGGCGCGCTCGGTCAGATCCAGCGTGTATTTCTTCAGCGCCTCGCGCTGGCTTTCTCCGTCTGCGGAATCCATGGTTTGTCCTCCTCGAATGGCGTCAATGGCTTTTTCCAGCGCGGGGCGCGACAGCCCGGCCTCTTTGGCGATGCGGCCGGCTTCGCCCTTGGCGTCGGCCAGCGCCAGCAGGAACATCTCGCTGGGGATGAACTGGTCGCCCCGCTTGATGGCTTCTTTTTCAGTCGCCTGCAGCAGCTTGTTGAGGTCGGGGCCGACGGTGACCTGTTCCTGCCCTTCGACGCTGGGCAAGCGCTTGATGGCTGCTTCGGCCTCTTGCGAGAGCTTGGCCACATTGACGCCGGCGCGCTGCAGCAGCGCCTTGGGGCCTTCGGGCTGGCGCAGCATGGCGGCCAGAAGGTGGATGGGTTCGATGTAGGCGTTGTCGTTGCCGAGAGCAAGCGACTGCGCGTCGCCCAGGGCTTCCTGAAATTTGGTGGTGAGTTTGTCGAGTCTCATGGTTCTTGTGTGTGGAGTGGGGCCATAGGCCAGCTATTCTGTCAGAGATTGGGTTTCGGGCCCACCTTTTCAAGCATGCTCGATTGCTACGTTTAACATAGCTGCTCGCGCTTGTCTGACAAGCGCCGGCGGCCTTTTTCGTTCTGATTGTCAGGCTCGATCGTCAAGCTCAGCGCGGCGACGCGTTGCAGGGGCCGTGGCGCCGCCGAAATGCGGCCGGCGTCTCGGGCCCGCGCTCGGCAAACAGGCCGCGCCCGGCGCGGCGGGCGTCGGCTTCCTGCGAGGCGTATTTGCCAGGCCGGCCGTGAAAGCCGTCGCTCCAGGCCCAGCCGTCGGCCACCAGTTGCGCGGCCGCATCGGCTTCGTCCGGCAGGCGCACCACCGAGGCGATGGGCCGCCGGTAGCCATCGTAAGCCCACACCGTGACACGCACGCGCTGGTTCAGCAGCGCGGCCTGCAGCGCGCGGCGCGCCTCGGGGCCGAAAGGCTGGCACACCTCGGGCGCGTCAATGCCGTCCAGGCGCAGGCGCACGCGCGCGCCGCCGGCTTCGGGCCGCACCCAGATCGAATCGCCATCCACCACGTAGCTCACGCGCGCCAGCCAGGGTTGCCCGAGCGGCGGCCTCTGCGCCAGGGCGCCGGCTGCCAAGGTGAGAAGAAGCGCCGCGAACAGGACGCGGCGCCAACCGGCGAATGCGGCCGTCACACCGCGGAGGAACGCCAGGTCAGCCCTGCCATCCGTCAATGCGTGGCGGCCATGTGCTCGGTCTTGGCGTCAAGCACCACCTCGGGCTCGTCCACCAGTTCGTCGGCCTGGTTGTCGAGCACAGCCTGCATGCGTTCGGTGTCCAGGTCGCCCGTCCACTTGCCAACCACCACCGTGGCCACGCCGTTACCGATGAGGTTGGTGAGCGCGCGCGCCTCGCTCATGAAGCGGTCGATGCCCAAAATCAGCGCCAAGCCGGCCACCGGCACGTTGCCCACCGCCGACAGCGTGGCCGCCAGCACGATGAAGCCGCTGCCCGTGACGCCGGCCGCGCCCTTGGAGGTGAGCAGCAGCACCAGCAGCAGCGTGATCTGGTGCGACAGATCGAGCGGCGTGTTGGTGGCCTGGGCGATGAAGACGGCCGCCATGGTCAGGTAGATCGAGGTGCCGTCGAGATTGAACGAGTAACCGGTGGGAATCACCAGGCCCACGGTGGACTTGCGCACGCCCAGGTTCTCGAGCTTGGCCATCATGCGCGGCAGCGCGGCCTCGGACGACGAGGTGCCCAGCACGATCAGCAGCTCTTCCTTGATGTACTTGATGAACTTCCAGATCGAGAAACCGTGAAAGCGCGCCACCAGCCCCAGCACCACGAAGATGAACAACAGGCAGGTGACGTAGAACGTGCCCATCAGCTTGGCCAGCGAGGTGAGCGAGCCCAGGCCGTACTTGCCGATGGTGAAGGCCATGGCGCCAAACGCGCCGATGGGTGCCAGCTTCATGATGTAGCCGACGATGACGAACAGCACGTGCGAGAACTTCTCGATGAAGTCGAACACCAGGGTGCCGCGGCCGCCAAAGCGGTGCAGCGCAAAGCCGAACAGCACCGCGATCAGCAGCACCTGCAACATCTCGCCTTCGGCAAACGCGCCGACGAAGGTGCTGGGGATCACGTGCAGCAGAAACTCGGTGGTGGTCTGCATCTGGCCCGGCTTGGTGTAGTTGGCCAGGCCCTTGGTGTCGAGCGAGGCCGGGTCGACGTTCATGCCCACGCCAGGCTGCACCACGTTGACGATGATCAGGCCGATGATCAGCGCCACCGTGCTCATGATCTCGAAGTACAAGAGCGCGTAGCCACCCGTCTTGCCGACGCGCTTCATGTCCTCCATGCCCGCGATGCCGACCACCACGGTGCAGAAGATGATGGGCGCGATGATCATCTTGATCAGCTTGATGAAGCCGTCGCCCAGCGGCTTCATGGCCGCGCCGGTCTGGGGCCAGAAGTGACCCAGGATCACGCCCAGGATGATGGCGGTGATGACCTGGAAGTACAGGCTTTTGTAGAGCGGTTTCTTGCCGGTGTCCTTGCGCGTTTCGAGCATGTTGTCTCCGTGATTTTTGTGTGCTCATCACCCCCGCACGCAGGATGCTGCGCGGTCTGGCGCAGCCCCCGCATTCGGGTTATCCCGTATTTTTCATCGAAGTGCTTGGTGCTGCCTGTGTGGGATGTACGTATCCGCCACAGCGCCGGGCGGCGCTTGCGCCGGCGCCGCAGGGCGATCCCCGCTCAGGCGTTGGCGGCGCGAATGCCCCAGCGCGCCAGCGCCGCGTCGTCGCTCACGCGGGCATCGACCCAGCGCGCGCCGTCGGGCGTCTGCTCTTTCTTCCAGAACGGCGCCTGGGTCTTGAGGTAGTCCATCAGGAATTCGCAGGCCTGAAACGCTTCGCCCCGGTGCGCGCTGGTCACGGCCACCAGCACGATCTGATCCTGCGGCTGCAGAACACCCACGCGGTGGATCACGCGCACCCCATGCATGCTGAAGCGCTGGTGCGCCGCGTCGATCATGGCCTCGATGGCCTTTTCGGTCATACCGGGGTAATGCTCCAGTTCCATGGTGCTGACCGACTGGCCGTCGTTGCGATCGCGCACGGTGCCGACAAACGCGCACACCGCGCCCACGCGCGCATCGCCAGCCCGCAAGGCGGCCACTTCGGCGCTCAGGTCGAAGTCGGGCGTCTGAATGGAAACGCGTGGCACGCTGTCACCCCCCCGTCACGGGCGGAAAAAAGGCGACTTCGGCCCCGTCGGCCAGCGGCGCCGATTCGTCCGCCACCATGGTCTGGTCGAGCGACAGGCGGACCGCCTTGCCGCGCGCCAATGCCTCGCCATAGGCGCCGCCCCGCGCGATCAACTCTTCGCGCAGTGCGTGCAAGTCAGGTGCAGCGGTAGACAAACGCTCGTTGCCCGTGCCCAGCGCCTCGCGGATCGAGGCGAAATAGCGCACCGTGATCGTCTTCATGCCAGCAACTCCGCCAGCGGAATGAAGCGCACCACGTCACCTTCGGCAATGGTCTGCCCGGCCGGCAGGTCGATCAGGCCATCGGCCCAGTGCGCTGAGGTCAGCACGCCAGAACTCTGGTTGCCGAACAAATCGAGACCTCCCTCGGCGTTGCGGCGGGCACGCAGGAATTCGCGCCGCTTGTCCGCCTTGGGCAACGAGAAATCGGCGCGCATGGCCATCGCCGCCGGCGCCAGCGCGGTCGCGCCCTGCAGCTTGAGCAGGAACGGCCGCACCAGCAGCAAAAAGGTGACAAAGCTCGACACCGGGTTGCCGGGCAGGCCCATGAAGTGCGCTGCGTCGCCCTCGCCTCGCCGCACGTGGCCATAGGCGAAGGGTTTGCCCGGCTTCATGGCGATCTGCCACAAGTCGAGCGCGCCCAGTTGCTCCACCGCCGGCTTGATGTGGTCTTCTTCGCCCACGCTGACACCGCCGCTGGTCAGGATCAAATCATGCCCGTGCGCCGCAGATTGCAGCGCGGCAAGCGTGGCGGCGCGGTTGTCGGGCACGATGCCGAGATCGCTCACTTCGCACCCAAGCCGTGTCAGCAGCGCACGCAGGAAAAAGCGGTTGCTGTTGTAGATGGCGCCCGGCTTCATGTCTTGCGGTGCCACGTCGCCCGGCATGACGAGTTCGTCGCCGGTCGAAAACAACGCGACCCGGGGGCGTGACGCCACCAGCAGCTGGTTCAGACCGATTCCGGCCGCCAGCCCCATGCCAGCGGGCGCCAGGCGCTCTCCTTTGTGCAGCACGGTGGCGCCGCGCATGACGTCTTCGCCGGCCCGGCGCACCCATTGTCCGGGCGCCGGCACGACCTGGATGCGCACGCGCGCGCCGCCCTCCAGCGTCTCGGTGTCTTCCTGCATCACCACCGCGTCGGCGCCTGCAGGCATGGGCGCGCCGGTGAAGATGCGGGCGGCGCTGCCGGGCGGCAGCGCGGTGCCGGACTGGCCAGCGGCAATGCGCTGGGTGACGGGCAGTTCAACCCCGGCAGCCGTCACATCGGCAGTGCGCACCGCGTAGCCGTCCATCGAAGAGTTGTCGGCGGGTGGCACCTGCAAGGGCGACACCACGTCCTGCGCCAGTACGCGGCCGTCGGCGTCAAACGTGCTGACTTGATCGGTGCGCCCCAGCGGCGCGGCGAGCGCCAGCAGGCGCGCCAGCGCGTCGTCGAGCGGCATCAGCGGTGGGCGGCGGGCGGGATCAGACATGACTGGCAACGGGCAGATGGCGTTCAGGATCGTACTCAAACCGCGCGCCGTTTTCGACCAACCACTCGGCCAGCGCGTCGGGCTGGTTCAAGTCCAGCACGGGGCGCAAGGAGGCTGCCGGCAACGCCTCGGGCGAATCGGTGGCAATCGCGACGATGAAATCATCGTCTGGGTAGCGCGCCGGCTTGCCCGACGCGGCGCGCCAGACCTCGACCTTGAGCAGGTCGCAACTCTTGAAGCCTTCGACCAGTACCCAGTCTACGCCGTCGTGCAACTCGGCAATCAGGTGGTGCACCGACAGGTGCGCCTCACGCTCGAACTCGCGCATCAGCGCCAGCCGCTTGCTCGAAGCCACGACGACCTCGAAGGCACCGGCTTCGCGGTGGCGAAACGTGTCCTTGCCCTCGTGATCGATGTCGAACTTGTGGTGCGCGTGCTTGACCACCGACACGCGCAGGCCGCGCAGCTTGAGCGCCGGAATGAGCTGCTCGATCAGGTGCGTCTTGCCCGAGCCGGAATAGCCGGCGAATGCGGCCACCTTCATGTCTGAATCATCTCGAAAACTACCAAAACAATAGCTGCTTGCGCTTATCCATCAAGCGCTGGCGGCCTATTTCATTCACATTCGCGCACGATCAGCTGCTGCACCTGCGCCGCATCGGCCGGCAGCACGCGCACGCGGCGCGGCAGATTCTCGATGCCGTCAAAGCGCGGCGGACGATCGGGCTCGCGCCCCAGCGCCTCGCGGATGGTGACGGCAAACTTGATGGGCAGCGCCGTCTCCAGCACGATCATGGGCACGCCGGGCTGCAGGTGTTCGCGCGCCACCTTCACGCCATCGGCGGTGTGGGTGTCGATCATCACGCCGTGCTCTTCAAACACATCGCGGATGGTGGCCAGGCGGTCGGCGTGCGTGCTCTTGCCGCTCACGAAACCGTAGCGCTCGCGCGCCTGGCTGAAGGCGGGCTCGCCGCTCAGGTCGAACTGGCCGTCACGCAGCAGCGCGTCGTGGAACAGCGCTTTGGTCTTTGCGCCATCGCGCCCGAGCAGATCGAACACGAAGCGCTCGAAGTTGCTGGCCTTGCTGATGTCCATCGACGGGCTGCTGGTTTCGTGCGTGTCGGCGCTGCCGCGCACACGGTAAACGCCGGTGCGGAAGAACTCGTCGAGCACGTCGTTTTCGTTGGTGGCCACCACCAGTTGGTCGATCGGCAAACCCATTTGCCGCGCCACATGGCCGGCGCAGACGTTGCCGAAGTTGCCGCTGGGCACGGTGAAATCGACCCGCTCATCGTTGCTGCGCGTGGCCTGAAAGTAGCCGGCGAAGTAGTAGACGACTTGCGCCAGCAGCCGCGCCCAATTGATCGAGTTGACGGTGCCGATCTTGTGGCGGCGCTTGAATTCCAGATCGTTGCTGACCGCCTTGACGATGTCCTGGCAGTCGTCGAACACGCCTTCGATGGCGATGTTGTGAATGTTTTCGTCTTGCAGGCTGAACATCTGCGCCTGCTGGAACGCGCTCATGCGCCCTTCGGGACTGAGCATGAACACGCGGATGCCTTGCTTGCCGCGCATGGCGTACTCTGCCGCGCTGCCGGTGTCGCCGCTGGTGGCGCCCAGGATGTTGAGCTGCGCGCCACGGCGCTTCAATTCGTACTC
>JAGOVZ010000173.1 GCA_018060485.1 Ottowia sp.
CTAGTTCGAATTGCGCTTGCTCCCATCCGTCGCTGCCGATCGACGTCTGAGCGCAGAGATGCATCGACACCGGCAGACCCAACACCGGGATGAGGAATTTGTGGTGTTTCATGATGCACTGATTGACGGAAACGACGATGGATGATCAGTGACTCGACCTGTGGCTGGTAATGACGGCAACGATGACGACGCATATCAAGGCATTGCCAGCATTGACCAGCACTGCTCGGTGCACGCGACGGCCGTTCTGTTCGAATCTCCACCCCAGCAGCCGGCTGCGCTTAAAGCCAATAGTGGCGCCACGGCAGCCCAAAACTTTTTTTGGATGCTGTGCCATGGCGCTCTCCTCGGCGCTTGTTTGGGTTGGTTTTATTCAATTATGGATCAATCCAAATTGAATCCAATACCCGAAATGGAGGAAAATTTGTGCGCACTGACCTCCACGCCGCTGGCCCGCTCGGGGGAGTTTCGGGGCGTCAGACGAGCGGCGGGGGTTCAGCGGCTGCGTTCAGGTCGCGTCCGCCGAAAAGCTGTCGCGGAAGGTGAACCACAGCGAAGTGAAGAACATCGCCGCGATCAGCAAGGCCATCGGCAGCAGGCCGACGGAGGCGATCGTCGCGCTGCCGGCCAGCGCGGTCAGCACCAGCAGCACCAGGCCGGCGGCAAACGACAGCACCATCCACAGCGCGCCATACAGCAGAAAGGCGCGCGTGTTCTTCAGCACCGCGACCAGGCTGAAGAACAGGCTCTTGACCGGCGCCACGCCGTGCCAATGCACCAGCGCGGGGGCGTGCCAGAAGGCCAGCGACACCGGCAGGTAGAGCAGGGTGGACAGCCACATGGCCATGCGGAACTGCGGGTCCATCACCAGTTCTTGCGTGATGCCGCCGCCTTGCACGTAAAGCTGCGCGAAGCGGCCGCCGTCGACCAGCGCCGACGCGCCCATCACCAGCACCACGCCGATGGCGTACAGCACGCCCAGCGTCACCATGCCGCGCCTGGTCTGGCTGCTGCCGCGAAAGCCGGCGAACAGCGTCAACGGCATCGGAAAGCGGCCTTCATCGGCCTCGCGCGCGGCCGCCATCAAGCCGACAGTGAGCGCGGGCACGGCCATCAACGCCACCACGCCGCCGATCATCGGCACGAACGCCAGCACCGAGATCACGGCCATGAACATGAAGAACAGGCCAGCCAATGCCAGCGGCTGCTTGAAGAAAGTGCGCACGCCGGCGCGCACCCACTGTGCGCCCGTGCGGGCGGGGACGATGTTCAGCTTCATGCCGTCAGCGGCGCGGCGATGCGCTGGCGCAGCACGCGTTCGAAATGGCCGGGGTCGTGCGCCTTCAACATGCTGGCTTCGCGTGGCAGGTGAAAGTCCCACAGGCGCGAGACCCAGAAGCGCAGCGCCCCGGCGCGCAACATGGCCGGCAGCAGGCGGCGCTCGGCGTCGGTGAGCGGTCGCACAGCCTGGTAGGCGTTCAGCAGCGCCTGTGTGCGCGCCACATGCGTGGCGCCCGTGGGCAGGTCGATCGCCCAGTCGTTCAGCGTCACCGCCAGATCGAACAACCAGGTGTCGACACCCGCAAAGTAGAAGTCGAAAAAACCCGACAGCACCGGCTGCTCCGGCGTGCCCTCGAACATCACGTTGTCGCGGAACAGATCGGCGTGCACCGCGCCGCGCGGCAGGGCGGCGTAGGCGGACGATGCGGCGGTGTGGTTCTGGTACGCCAACTCGGCGCGAATCAGCGCGGCCTGCGATTCATCCAAGTGCGGCAGGATCACCGGCACCGTCTCGTTCCACCAGGCCAGTCCGCGCAGGTTGGGTTGGCGCAGTTCGTAATCGCGCGCCGCCAGATGCGCGCGCGCCAGCATGTCGCCCACGGCGGCGCAGTGCGCGGGGCCGGGCGCCAGCTCGCTCTTGCCGCGCAGTCGGTTCACCACGGCCGCGGGTTTGCCGCACACGGTGTGCAGGATGTCGTCTTCGCCCGCGCGCACGCGCACGCCGGCCGCCTTGGCCTGCGGCTCGGGCACTGGCACACCGTGCTGCGCCAGGTGCTTCATGAGGTGCAGGTAAAAGGGCAACTGTGCGTGCGTCAGGCGCTCGAACAGCGTCAGCACCCATTCGCCCTGCGTGCTGCTGGCGAAGTAGTTGGTGTTCTCGATGCCGCCTTCGATGCCGCGCAGCGCCGTCAGCTCGCCCAGGCCCAGCGATTGCAGCAGGGCGCCGGCCTCGCCCTCTGAGACTTCGGTGTAAACAGCCATCTGGCGCTTGTCTGGCGTGCGCGAGGCGCTCTTAAAACGGTAGCTTCCAGACCCTGGCGCCGGCCGCGCCGGGACCGGCTTCACGGCTGTTGGCACCGGTGCCGCTGGCGTCGGCCGGCCGCACTTCATAGGCGGGCACGGCGGCCTTGGGCTGCACCTTGATGCTCTTGGTCTCGCCGCCGCTGCGCACTTCATCCACGCGGGTGCCGGCGTCTTCGGTGCGAATGTGCTCGACGCGCTGGGTGCGGCGGTCCAGCACGGTTTCATCGCGAACGGTCGGGGCGCTGGCGGGCGGAGCCGGCTGGGCCGACACGGCGGCGGCAAGCCCCAAGCCGACGGTGGCCAGAACGGCGCGGAAATATAGGGTTGCACGCATGCCCCGATTCTAGTTGGCGGGCGCGCCACCCCTGTAGGACGGCGTGCACAATGCCGCCATGACCCAAGCCCCCGAAGCGCCCGCCGAACCCGCGGCCGCCCGCCCCACGCTGTTGCTGGTCGATGGCAGCAGCTACTTGTACCGCGCTTTTCACGCCATGCCCGATTTGCGCGCCGACCCGGGCGACCCGGCCAGCCAGCCCACCGGCGCCATCCGCGGCATGATCAACATGTTGGGCGCGCTGCGCAAGGACTACCCAGGCGCCCAATACGCCGCCTGCATCTTCGACGCGCCGGGCAAGACCTTTCGCGACGACCTGTATCCCGACTACAAGGCGCACCGCGCGCCCATGCCCGACGACTTGCGCAGCCAGATCGAGCCGATCCACGAAGCGGTGCGCCTGCTGGGCTGGAAGGTGCTGGCCGTGCCCGGCGTCGAGGCCGACGACGTGATCGGCACGCTGGCGCAGGCGGGCGAGGCGCAAGGCATGGACGTGATCGTCTCCAGCGGCGACAAGGATCTGGCGCAACTGGTTACACCGCACATCACCATCATCGACACCATGACCGGCAAGCGCCGCGACGAGGCCGGCGTGCAGGCCGAATTCGGCGTGACGGCCAGCCAGATGCTCGACTACCAGGTGCTGCTGGGCGACGCCATCGACAACGTGCCGGGGGTGGACAAGGTCGGCCCCAAGACCGCCGCGAAATGGCTGAATGAGCATGGCTCGCTTGACGCCATCGTGGCGAACGTCGATCAGATCAAGGGCGCGGCGGGCGACAACCTGCGCCGTGCGCTCGACTGGCTGCCCAAGGGCCGCGAGCTGCTGAAGATTCGCACCGACTGCGATCTGGCGGAGTATGTGGCGGGTCTGCCTGCTCTGGATTCGGTAGCTGTCGGCGCACAGCAGACGGGCGCTCTGGCCGATTTTTATGAGAAATACGGCTTCAAGACGCTGGCCAAGGCGCTGCAGTCGGGCGATGCGGCCAAGCCGGCGCGGGCCAAACGCGCGTCGGCCAGCGATGGGCCTGCGATTGATCTGTTCACCGACCCGCCGCCCCTGTCGGGCGAGGTCACACTCGACTACGAAATCATCCTGACCTGGGAAGCCTTCGACACCTGGCTGGCGCAGATCAACGCCGCCGAGCTGACCGGCATCGACACCGAAACCACCTCGCTCGACGAAATGCGCGCGCGCATCGTCGGCCTGTCGTTCTCCACCGCGCCGGGGCGCGCGGCCTACATTCCGCTGGCTCACGACGGGCCCGATGCGGCGGCCCAGTTGCCCTCGGACGAGGTGCTGGCGCGCCTCAAGCCGTGGCTCGAAGACGCCAGCAAAAAAAAGCTCGGCCAGCACGTCAAGTACGACCAACACGTGTTCGCCAACCACGGCATCCGTGTGGCCGGCTATGCGCACGACACCATGCTGCAAAGCTATGTGCTCGAAGTGCATCGCCCGCACGGCCTGGCCAGCTTGGCCGAGCGCCACCTGGGCCGCACCGGCCTCAGTTATGAAGACCTGTGCGGCAAGGGCGCGCACCAGATTCCGTTTGCGCAGGTGCCCGTCGAGCGCGCCGCGCAGTACGCGTGCGAAGACGCCGAACAAACCCTGCACGTGCACCAGGCTCTGTGGCCGCGTCTTGAGGCCGACGAAAAGCTGCGCGGCATTTATGAACTGGAGATGGCGTCCAGCGACGTGCTGTTTCAGATCGAGCGCCACGGCGTGCTGATCGACTCGGCCGAACTGGCGGCGCAAAGCCACGCGCTGGGTCAGCGCATCCTGCAACTGGAGCAAGAGGCGCACGAGCTGGCCGGCCAGCCTTTCAACCTGGGAAGCCCCAAGCAGATCGGCGAAATCTTCTTCGACAAACTCGGCCTGCCCGTGGTCAAGAAAACCGCCACCGGCAAGCCCAGCACCGACGAAGAAGTGCTGGAAAAACTGGCTGAGGATTACCCGCTGCCCGCGCGCATCCTGGAGCACCGCGGCCTGTCCAAATTGAAGGGCACCTACACCGACAAGCTGCCGCTCATGATCAACCCCGACACCGGCCGCGTGCACACGCACTACGCGCAGGCCGTCGCGGTGACCGGGCGCCTGTCCAGCAACGACCCCAACCTGCAGAACATCCCCATCCGCACGCCCGAAGGCCGCCGCATCCGCGAAGCCTTCATCGCCGCACCGGGGCACGTCATCGTCAGCGCCGACTACAGCCAGATCGAGCTGCGCATCATGGCCCACCTGTCGGACGACGCGGCGCTGCTGGCCGCCTTCACCGACGGGCTGGACGTGCACCGCGCCACGGCGGCCGAGGTGTTTGGTGTGGATGTGGATCAAGTCAGCAGCGAGCAGCGCCGCTACGCCAAGGTCATCAACTTTGGCCTGATCTACGGCATGAGCGCGTTTGGTCTGGCGCGCAATCTGGGCATCGACAACACGGCGGCGCGCAACTACATCGAGCGCTATTTCGAGCGCTACCCCGGTGTCAAGCGCTACATGGACGAGACCAAGCTGTCGGCCAAGTCCAAGGGTTATGTCGAAACGGTGTTTGGCCGCCGCCTGTATCTGCCCGAGATCAACAGCCCCAACGGCCCGCGCCGCTCGGGCGCCGAGCGCGCCGCCATCAACGCGCCGATGCAGGGCACGGCGGCCGACTTGATCAAGAAGTCCATGCTGGCTGTGCAGAGCGCGCTGCAAAAAGAAAAGCGCGCCACGCGCATGATCATGCAGGTGCACGACGAACTGGTGTTCGAGGTGCCCGAGGCCGAGGTCGATTGGGTCAAG
>JAGOVZ010000174.1 GCA_018060485.1 Ottowia sp.
GCCTTGAAGGCGCGGCGGGTGCGCATGCTGACGAACTTGTCGAGCAGGTCGGTCTTGCCGTCTTGCAGGAGCTTCTTCATCTGCTCGGGCTCCACCGGCTGCTGCAGGATGATCTGGCCGCTCTTGAAGTCGCAGCTGGGCACTGGTTGCGCCTCGGTCGGCACGGATTTTTCGCACACGTAGCTTTTGCCGAAGGCCTTGACCGGCGCGCCGCACTTGGGGCAGGGGCCCAGGTTGGCTTCGGCCGACAGGTCGACGATCTCGCCCGTTTCGGCCGCCTTGGCGTCGTCGCCAAAGTCGAATTCCAGCTTGAAGTTGCCGCTCTCGTCGTCGCGCACCAGCGCCAGTTCGGCGACAAAGGGCCAGCCGGCCTTGCTGCGGAAGCCTTCCAGCGGACCGATCTTCTTGTCGCGCAGAAACTGCTCGGCTTCCTCGACGGCAAAGGTGCGCCCGGCCGGCGTCTTGGTGAACGAGAAGCCGCACGCGCCCGTGCCATCGCCCGCTTTGCCGGTGCAGGCGTAGCGGCGGTAGTTCTCTTTCACCACGCCGCCGCAGTGCGGGCACGGCGTTTGCAGCGTGGCGTAGTCGCCGGGCACGGTGTCGCGGTCGTACTCCTTGGCTTTCTTGACGATGCGCTCGGTCATCGCCGCGATTTCCTGCATGAAGCTGTCGCGGCTCAACTTGCCGTGTTCCATCTGCGCCAGCTTGTATTCCCAGTCGCCGGTCAGCTCGGGCTTGCTGAGTTCTTCCACCTGCAGCCCGCGCAGCAGCGTCATCAGCTGGAAGGCCTTGGCGGTGGGGATCAGCTCGCGGCCCTCGCGCAGCATGTATTTCTCGGTCAGCAGGCCTTCGATGATGGCGGCGCGCGTGGCGGGCGTGCCCAGGCCTTTCTCTTGCATGGCTTCGCGCAGCTCGTCGTCCTCGATCCACTTGCCGGCGCCTTCCATGGCGCCGAGCAGCGTGGCTTCGCTGTAGCGCGCGGGCGGCCGCGTCTGCAGCGCCTTCACATCGACGTGGTCGTTGCGCACCATCTCGCCGGGCTTCACCGGCACCAGCGTCTTGTCGTCCTTGCCGCCGCCTTCGGTTTCGCCGGCGGCTTCCTTGCCGTAGATGGCGAGCCAGCCCGGCCGCACCAGCACCTTGCCGTTGCTCTGAAAGTTGTACGCCTTGCCCTCGTGGCTGGCCGTGGTGATTCGCGTCGTCACCATGAATTCGGCGCTCGGGTAGAACACGGCCATGAAGCGGCGCACCACCAGGTCGTACAGCTTTTGCTCTGCTTCCGAGAGCGCCCCAGGCGCTTCCAGTGTGGGGATGATGGCGAAGTGGTCCGACACCTTGCTGTTGTCGAAGATGCGCTTGGTGGGCTTGATGTAGCCGTCGGCCAGCGCCTTGGCGGCGTGGGGCGCCAGGTGCTTCTGGTTGCTGTGCGCCAGCATCTCGAAGGTCTTGCGCGCCACCGGCACGTAATCTTCGGGCAGGTAGCGCGCGTCGGTCCGCGGGTAGGTCAGGGCCTTGTGGCGCTCATAAAGTGATTGCGCCAGCGCCAGCGTGGTCTTGGCGGAAAAGCCGAACTTGCCGTTGGCTTCGCGCTGCAGCGATGTCAGATCGAACAGCAGCGGCGAGGCCTGCGTGGTCGGCTTGCTTTCTTCCTTGACGCTGCAGGCCTGGCCGCGCACGGCGTCGGCAATGGCCAGCGCCTCGCGTTCCTGCCACACGCGGTCGGCGCGCTTGTCGGCGTCTTCGGGGTCTTTCTTCCAGGCCGGGTCGAACCACTTGCCGGCGTATTCGCCCGCTTCGGCGACAAAGGTGGCGTGCACTTCCCAGTAGTCGCGCGCGATGTGGCGTCGAATCTGCTCCTCGCGCTCCACCACCACGGCCAGCGTCGGCGTCTGCACACGGCCCACGGTGGTCAAAAAGAACCCGCCATCGCGCGAGTTGAACGCCGTCATGGCGCGCGTGCCGTTGATGCCGACCAGCCAGTCGGCCTCGCTGCGGCTGCGCGCGGCGTCGGCCAGGCCCTGCATCTGCGCGTCGCTTCGCAGGTTTTCAAAGCCGTCGCGGATGGCCTGCGGCGTCATGCTCTGCAGCCACAGGCGCTGCACGGGCTTCCTGGCGTGCTTGCCTTCCAGCGCGTACTGCTCGATCAGGCGAAAGATCAGCTCGCCCTCGCGCCCGGCGTCGCAGGCGTTGATGAGCGTGCTCACATCCTTGCGCCGCGCCTGCTTGACGACGGCGTTCAGGCGCGTCTTGGTCTTGTCGACCGGCTTCAGGTCGAAGTGCGGCGGAATCACGGGCAGGTGGGCGAAGCTCCACTTGCCGCGTTTCACGTCGAAGGCTTCAGGCGCCTGGATCTCCACCAAGTGGCCGACGGCGCTTGTCACCACGTAGCGATCGTTCTCGAAATGCTCGGCGTGCTTGTCGAACTTGCCGGCAACCGGCGTGAGGGCGCGCACGATGTCCTGCGCGACCGATGGTTTTTCTGCAATGACCAGTGTTTTCATGTGGCTAGAATCCGGCTCCTCGCGCGTGCGCACACGCGCACCCGCCTGTGCGCGCCCACGCCCCTGCATGCGCGCGCCCACAAATCCAACATAGCAAAAACTTTTCGTGGCCAGCAAAGACCCTTCAAGTTCGTCGGCCACGCGCCGCATCCAGGTGCGCCGCTCGGGCGTGCACGGCAAGGGCGTGTTCGCCCTGGTCGACATCGCGCGCGGCGAGCGCATCATCGAATACGTGGGCGAAATCATCAGCTGGGACGAAGCGCAGCGCCGCCACCCGCACGACCCGAATGATCCCAACCACACCTTCTATTTCCACGTCGATGAAGACCACGTGATCGACGCGCTGTACGGCGGCAACGCCTCGCGCTGGATCAACCACAGCTGCAACCCCAACTGCATTGCCGACGAGGACGAAGGCCGCATCTTCATCACCGCGCGCCGCAAGATCAAGGCGGGCGATGAGCTGAACTACGACTACGGCCTGGTCATCGACGAGCCGCTGACGCCCGAGCTGACGGCCGAATACCCCTGTTGGTGCGGCAGCAAGAACTGCCGCGGCACGCTGCTGTCGTCCGACCTCGACACCGTCGAAGGGCGCGGCGAGAAAAAGCCCAAGAAGAAAAAGAAGAAGAAAGCCAAGAAGGACTGACGCATGAGCGCCCCCACCCTGAGCTGGCCCACCGACGCCCTGCGCGCGCAGCTGGCGCCGCTGCTGCCGGGCATCGGGGTCGAGGTGGTGGGCGAAATCGACTCCACCAACAGCGAGCTGATGCGCCGCGCGCGCGCTGGCCGCACGGCGCCCACGCTGCTGGTGGCCGAACTGCAGACCGCCGGGCGTGGCCGCCTGGGCCGGGGTTGGCAGTCGGGCGACGGCGAGCCGGGCGGCGCGCTGGCGTTTTCGCTCGGTCTGCTGCTGGCGCCGCGCGACTGGTCGGGCCTGTCGCTGGCCGTGGGTCTGGCCGTGGCCGAGGCGCTGCACCTGGACATCCGCCTGAAATGGCCGAACGATTTGTGGTGGCAGGGCCGCAAGCTGGCCGGCATCCTGGTCGAGACCGCGGGGACGGGCGGAGGGCACAGTGACCGCTTTGCCGTCATCGGCATCGGCATCAACATCGCGCCGCTGGGCGGCGAAGGTTTTTCCACCCCGCCCGCCTGGCTGCAGGCGCTGCTGCCCGGCATCACGGCGCCCGACGCGTTGATGCGCCTGGCCGCGCCGCTTGCGCAGGCGGTGCGCGCGTTCGAGCCGCAGGGCTTTGCCCCGCTGGCGGCGCGCTTCAACGCCCGCGACGCGCTGGGCGATCAGGCCGTGCGCCTGTCCGACGGCACCGAGGGCGTCGCGCGCGGCGTGGGCGCCGATGGCGCGCTGCAGGTGCACACCGCCACCGGTCTGCGCACCGTGCACAGCGCCGAAGTCAGCGTGCGGCCGGTGACGCCCGAGGGGGTGCGCTGAAATGAAACATGACTTCGCTTCACTCAATGATCTTGTCTTGCAGCCTTCGATGACGGTGCTGCGCGCCATGACTGAAGTCATGCGCCCGACGGGCGCGTCATCAAAGGCGCAGGCCTTTGGTCATGCGCCGCAGGCGCGGTCATCGTTGCATGCATTGCGGGCGGTGCGCAGCGCCATGGATAGCTGACATGGTTGGGCGCCTGGTTGTTCTTCTGCTGATCGCCAATGCGGCCTGGTTTGCCTGGTCGCAAGGCTGGATGCGCGTGCTGGGCTTGGCGCCCACGGTGCAGAGCGAGCCCGAGCGGATGCAGCGCCAGGTGCGGCCCGAGGCGCTGACGCTGCGGCCTTTGGACGCCGCCTCGGCGGCCGCGCCGCGCGCCGTCGCGGCTGCCGAGACGCCGGCACCGGTGGCCCCGCCGCCCGTCGCCGTGACCGAGGCGCCCCCTGCTGCGGCTGCGCCGCCTGCACCCGCCGGCATCTGCCTGCAGGCCGGCGTGTTCGATGAAAAGCAGATCGAGCCGGTGCGCCGCGCCGCCGCCAGCCTGCCGGCCGGCAGTTGGCGCATCGATTCGGTGCAGCTGCCCGGGCGCTGGATGGTCTACGTCGGCAAGCTGGCCGATGCCGACGCGGTGCGCACCAAGCGCGGCGAGCTGCGAGAGCTGGGCGTGGACACCGACCGCCCCGGCGCCGCGCTGGAGCCCGGCCTGTCGCTGGGCCGCTTTTCCAACGAAGAAGCGGCCCAGCGCGCGCTGACCGATTTGGGCCGCAAGGGGGTGCGCACCGCCCGCGTGGTGCAGGAGCGGCGCGACACACCCGCCTACATGCTGCGCCTGCCGAGTGCCGACGCCGCGCTGCGCCAGCAGGCGCGCGGGCTGCGCGGGGCGTTGGGGGGGAAAGACCTGCGCGAGTGTGACCCCGCCTGAGGCGCCTGCGGCGTTCCCGAAGGGCCTGCTGCGCGGCGCCCGTGGCAACAAGTCCTGATTTGATAGCTGCGTGCGCTTGATACATAAGCGCTGGACGCTACTTTCGATCTGATTGTCGTGGCCGTGATCGTTGCCGCCGCGCGGCGCCTTCCGCATCTGGCGCTATGCTCGTGACCGCCCCGACCGATTCTCAGGAGACCCGCATGACCCTCAAGCTCTACTACGCCTCTGGCGCCTGCTCCTTCGTGCCGCACACCATGCTCGAAATGGCTGGCGCCACGTTCGAGCCGGTGGCCGTCAAGTTGCACAAGGGCGAGCAGAACAGCCCCGAATACCAGGCCATCAACCCGCGCGGCCAGGTGCCGGTGCTGGCCGATGGCGATGAGGTGATCACGCAGATCATGGCCATCATCGCCTACATCGACGCGCGCTTTCCCGAGAACGCCTTCATCCCCAAGGACCCGCTGGCGCGCGCGCGCTTCGTCGAAACGCTGGCCTGGATGAACAACACCGTGCACCCCAC
>JAGOVZ010000175.1 GCA_018060485.1 Ottowia sp.
CCTCGGCCGGGCTGACCGGCGCGGTGCTGGTCAGCGTCATGGTGCCCTTCACGCGCGGGTCGACCACCACGTTGCGGCCGGTGATGGTGGCCATGGTGCGCGCCACGGCGTCGATCTCGGCGTTGGCAAAGTCGAGCGTGACGTTGCCGCCGCGCGCGGCCACCGTGCCGTCGGCGGCCTGCGCCAGCGCGCCAGTGGGCAGCGCGCCGCCCAGCGCCAGCAGCAAGGCCAGGGCGCAAAGGTGGGAAGGGGCAGGGCGCGGCATGAGGGAACGAGCGGAGACAGCTATCCGTAATGTAGCAAAAGACCCACGTCCAACCAGCGCTGGGCCGGTGTTTTGATGCGAAAAAACCATAGGTGACAAGCCGTTCAAGCATCCCGCCGGTGGCGCGGGCGGTTCATCCGAAACTCATGATGGCTCGGTCGCCCTGGCGGCGGCCGAGCAGGTTGAGCAGGTTGGCCAGTTGCGCCTGCTGTTCCGGCGCGGCCGTGGCCTCGCCCGAAAAGCGCAGCCGCGCGCCGACCCACTGGCCGTTGCCGGACAGTTGCAGCGGGCCTTCCAGCGTGGAGAGCGTGAAGGCGGGTGCGTCGCCGCCCTGCAACTGCACGCGGTACGAGCCGAGCGGCTGCAGCGTGGACAGGCGCGACGACACGTGGCGCAGCGTCAGCTCGGCGCCGCCGGTCAGGCTGGGGCGGCCGGCGCGCCATTCGGCGGCCAGGTTTTGCGTGGCCAGCGCCAGCTCGCCCTGCGGCTGAAGGGTGTTGAAGGGCGTGCCCAGCCCGGCCAGCAATGCGGCCGGCCACTGCGTCTGGCCGTCTTGCAGCGCCACGCGGGCGCCGCCCCAGAGCAGACTGACGCGCAGCGCCAGCGGGCCGGTGGGCGTGCAGCAGTCGGCCGTCATGGCCAGATTCAGTCCGCCCAAAGCCGGCCGCAGCCGCCACTGCACGCGCCCGGGCAGCGCAGCGCGGTCCTGGCTGCCGGCGCCGCCCGTCAGCAGCAGCCGCGCCGAGCCATTCCACAGGCTGCCCTGCGGCTCAGCCAGTTGCACCATGTTGCCGGTGGCGCGCGCCACGCCCGCCGACAGCCAGCGCGCCGGCGCCGCCAGCACGCCGACGAGCAGCAGGCCGAGCAGCGCGCCGGTCAGCGCCCAGCCCCACGGGGCGCGGGTGGCGGGCGGCGTCTGGATGCGGCGGGCCGGGGTGGTCTTCATGCGATCCACCACGATCGCGCCTTCGGCGCATGACCCTCGGCTGCGCCGGGATGACGCACCCTGCGGGCGCATGACCAATGACCAGCGGCGTCGTTCAACACGTGCGCTTGGTCATTTGTCATGGCGCGCCAGGGCCGGTCATTGAGCGAAGCGAAGTCATCGGTCAACAACGCCTCATTGCCCGGGCAGACTGAGCGACAAGGTGCCGCTCCACAGCACGGGCGCGCCCGGCGCGTTGTCGCCGGCGCGCGTCAGGCGCGCTTCGACCGGGTTGGCGCGCGCGTTGGCGCGGGCGTCGGCCAGCCACTGCGCCAGCGCGTCTGCCGGCGCCTGCTTGAGCACGACGTTGGCGCGGTCGCCCACCATGCTCATTTGCGCGCTGGCGCCCAGGCGTTGCTTGACCGCCGCTTCCAGTGCGCGCACGGCTTCGTCGTGGCCGAGCTTGGGCAGCGCCTTCAGCGCTGCGGCTTCGCTTTGCAACTGCTGCATGCGCTGCGCTTCGGCGGCCAGTTCGGCGCGCTGCACCTCGGCCTGGCGCAGCGTGCGCAGCGCGGGCGACAGCGCCAGCAGCCACAACAGCGCCAGCGCGACGACGCTGGTGGCCAGCACGACCAGGCGCCGCTCGCGCGGGGCCAGCCGCGCCCAGGCGGCGCGCAGGCGGCGCGCGGGGCTGTCGGCCGCGCCCTCGGCGGCGCGCGGCGGGCGGTTCAGCGCAAGGCTCATGGCGCGACCTCCTGCCGCAGCACGGCGGCGTCGCCCTCGGTGCGCAGCTGGTAGCCGAGCGGACGCAGGCGCGCGTTGGCCTCGGCCAGCACGGCGGCGGCCACCGGCACGCCTTTCAGGCGCAGCTCGCCTGCTGTAAATTCGATAGCAGTTGGCGCTTGCTGGACAAGCGCCAGCTGCCCAAAAGCCTGCAACATCGGTTCCAGATCGCGCGCCGACGCGGCGCCGGTGGCCTGGCGCAGGTTGGCGACTTCGCGCGCCATTTGCACCGGCGCATCGACCACCACCTTGACCTGCGGGAACGTCTCGGTCAGCAGCGCCTGGTTGGCGGCGCGGCGCGCGGCCAGCTCGTCTTGCGTGCGCCAGGCCAGCACATTGAGGCCGATCAGGTTGACCAGCAGCAACAGCGCCAGCCCCCAGCGCGCCGGGCGCCACAGCGGCGCATATAAAAAGTCGCGCCACAGCGCGCCGGCCCGCTTGGCGGCGCGCGCGCGGCCGCCCTGGGCAAACTGGAACTGGGCCAGATCCCACGCGCCACGGCTGGCGTGCAGCAGGCGCTGGGCGGCGGTTTCGATGGCCGGCGTGCCGCCAAACGCCTGCTCGGCCAGCGCGGCCACGGCGGGTTCGGCGCGCAGCTGGGGCGCTGGCGTGTCGGCCGCGCTTTCGGGCAGCAGCGCCAGCGCGCCGGGGCTGAACGGCAGCGCCTGCGCGCCGCCCGGCACGCCGGCGCCGCTCATCAGCAATTGCGCGCGCTCGGGCTCGCCGGTGACCCACAGGCGCAGCGGGCCGTCTTGCGGCGGCAGTTCGGGCACGATGCGGTGCACGGTGCGGCCGGCGCCTTCCAGCGCGTTCAGGTGCGCGGCCAGCCAAGCGCGGTCGCACACGGCGACCCAGGCGCTGGCGCCGCCTTGCGCGCCGGGCTCCAGCGCAAAGTGCAGCGCGCCGGCGTCGTCCAGCAGTTGATCTTCCAGCAGGCCGTCGAGCACGCTGCGCAAGCGCGGCGCGCCGGGGCCGACGCCGCGCGGCAGCGTGACGCGCTGCCACGACAGCTGGCCGGCCGGCACCAGCGCCACCACCTCGACGCCGCGCCCGGCGGCGGGCAGCAACGCGGGCGCGGCGCTGCCATGCGCGGCCAGGGCCTGGCCGTCGGTGGAAGTGGCAAATTCATAGCCGGCCGGCGGGCCCGGCGGCAGCGCGATCAGAAGCAGGCTCATGAGGGTCGGCGCATTGTAGGCGTCGGTTGTGAAGGCTTAAGTGTTCGGCGTCGGACGTGGACAGCGGCGCCGCTCCTCGAACACGCTCAACGCGGCACCGGCACCCCGATGGCCGTGCGCTCGCGCCACAGCGTGGTCACCTGGCGCGAGGCCGGGTCGCGCCTCACGGCCGAGACTTCTTCCAGCGCCACCTGATCCAGCCGCAGCCGGCCGCGCACCTCGAAAAAGCTGCTGCTGACGGCCGTCCAGCCCGGATCGGGCGTGAGCCCCGGCGGCGCCACGCTGGCCAGGGCGGTGGCGGTGTCCTTGAAATACGCCTGGTTGCGCGTGCCGACCAGGCGCTGCGCCGCCGCCAGATCGAGCTCGGGCACGGCGGCGTAAATGACTTCGGCGCTGGCGGTGTTGAGGTTGATGCGGGTGGGCACCTGCGCCTCGGTCGGCAGCACGGTGACGTAGGGGCGCAGCAATTGCAGCGTGGCCGGCGACAGGCCGAGCCAGCTCAACTGGTCGAAACGGCGCGGCAGCAACGGGGCGTCGCCACCGCCGGCGGCGTCGGTGGCGCTGCCGCTCATGGCGGCTTGCGCGCGCACCAGGTTGCGCTGCAGGGCGCCCAGCTCGGCGTTGGGCAGGTTCAGCAGCGAAAACAGGCGCTCGAAGCGGGCAAACGCTTTCACCGGGTCGCCGCTCGCCAGGTTCATCACGTTCAGGCGCGATTGCAGATCGACGATCTGGCCCGACAGGAAGGCTTCGCGGTCGGTGTCGGTGCTGGATTCACCGGCCGCCAGAAAGCTCGACAGCCGCGCCTCGGCCAGCGGCACGGCCCAGGGCTCGCCCAGGTGGTCGGTGGGCGGCTCGCCCGCGCGCTGGCGGTCTTCACGCAAATCGCCGGCCAGGATCAGCCGGCTCCAGTCCAGCGCACCCGACAGCAGCCAGGCCGACTGCACGCGGGCGCGCTCGGCCGCCTCGACCTCGACGCCGCGCCACTGGCGCCACAGCGCGCCGGCGGCCAACGTGGCGACCAGGGCGACGGTGATCATGGCGGTGAGCAAGGCAGCACCAGACTGGTGCCCCCACGCTCCCCGGCTGCGCCTGGTGCGCTGCCCCCCGAGGGGGCTGCAGCCCGCCTTGGGAGCGGCCCGGCGGCGGTCTGGCACCTGCTTCATTGCGCGCCTCCGAAGTCCGGCCGCACCCAATCCACGATCAGCGGCCCAGCCAGCGCCTGCCCCGGCGCCAGGGTGATGAACAGGCGCATGCCATCGGGCAGCGTGTGGGTTTCGGTGCCCGAGGCGGCGCCGCTGGACAGCGGGTTGGTCCAGGCGTTGTTGCGAAAGTAGTGCAGTTGCCAATCCAGCGCGGCGGCGATGCGCACCGCCTGGCCCGCGCCGGCCTCGGCCGTGCCGCCCGACTGGCCCCAGCGCGCGGCCGCTTCCCAGGCCGCGGCCCAGGCGTTTTGCGACTGCACCGGCGCCGATTGCCAGCGCAGCCACTGGCCGCTGGCGGGGCGGCGCGTCCAGGCCACCACGCGCAGGCCGGCGGCGGCGTCGCCCGCGCTGGTGCGGGTGATGCGCAGCGTGTTGCCGTCCCAGGCCAGGCTGCGCTGGCTGGCGGTTTCGGTGGGCTGCGGCGTGCCTTGCACGGTGGGCGCGGCGGGCCAGCTCATCATGGCGTCGAGGTCGGTGCGCCACTGCGCCAGCCCGGCCTGCAGCGCCAGCACGTCGTCGGTGTAGGCGCGCGTTGATTCCTGCGCGCGCGCCATGCCGTCGATGCCGCGCCAGGTCAGCACCGCGATCACCGCCATGATGCTCAGCGCCACCAGCACCTCGATCAGCGTGAAGCCGCGCGATGATTTCAAACCAAATCGGCCGCCAGCGCTTGTCTGACCGGCGCGAGCAGCTATCGAAACAGTAGTCTTCAGCGCCGCCGCTTCGAAGCGCGGCCGCGCAGCAGGCCGCCCCGCATGGCCGCGGAGCAGGCCACCCGCGAACGCCGTGGCCGAGGTCTTCCCGGACACTGGCGTTGTCCCACTGGGGGGAAGGCGCCGCAGGCGACTCAGGGGGGGGCTCAATTTCGGCCCACGATGGTCGACAGGCTCAGCACCGGCACGCCGCCTTCGCTGACGGCCGCTTCAACGCGGCGAAAGTTGGGGTTGGGCGTGGGCCGCACGATTTGCGCCACCTGAAACACGCGCCCGGCCTGCGGGCAGTCGATGGTGGTGTCGCCCACGCCCGGCA
>JAGOVZ010000039.1:0-14870 GCA_018060485.1 Ottowia sp.
CTTTCGCGTCCTTCGCGAAGCCTTTGCGTCCTTCGCGTCCGGCTGTCTGGCTGTTTGGCTTTTTGAAACGATTCACTACCCATGGACGACCTCAACGACCTCGCCTACTTCGCCCACGTGGCCGAGCATGGCGGCTTTGCCGCTGCCGAGCGCGCCACGGGCATCCCCAAGAGCAAGCTGAGCCGCCGCATCGCCGAGCTGGAAGCGCGGCTGGGCGTGCGGCTGATCCAGCGCAGCACGCGGCGCTTTGCCGTCACCGACATCGGCCAGCGCACGCTGCAGCACGCGCGCGCCATGCTGGCCGAGGCCGACGCCGCGCAGGCCCTGGCGCGGCAGGAGACAGCGGCGCCGCGCGGCACGGTGCGCCTGTCGTGCCCGCCGGCGCTGCTGCAGCATGCGGTGAGCGACATGCTGGCGCGCTTTCTCAACGCCTGGCCGCAGGTCACGCTGCAGGTGCAGTCGACCAACCGCAACGTCGATGTGTGGCAGGACGGCGTCGACCTGGCGCTGCGCGTGCGCCCCACCGGCGCCGCGCTGCCGCAGGACGAGATCGTCAAGCCCTTGGCGCTGAGCCCGCACCAGCTGGTGGCCGCGCCGGCGCTGTTGACCAACGCCGCGCCGCCGGCCACGCCGGCCGAGCTGGCGCGCCTGCCCACGCTGGCGCTTGGCAATTCGCCCGACGAGGCGCTTTGGCGGCTGAGCGGCCCGGATGGCGCCACGGCCGACGTGCCGCTCGCGCCGCGCCTGGTGGTCGATGACATGGGGGCGCTGCTGTGCGGCGCGCTGGCCGGTGTCGGCTGCGCCGCGCTGCCGCGCATGATGACGCACGAGGCGCTGGCCCGCGGCGATTTGCAAACCGTGCTGCCCGGCTGGGCGCCGCCGGCCGGCGTGGTGCAGGCCGCCTTTGCCAGCCGGCAGGGCCTGCGGCCGGCGGTGCGGCAATTGCTGGATGCGCTGGCGGCGGGGTTCGATCAGATGGAGCGCGAAGGGCGCTGCCTGCGGGCGCCCGGGGCTTGAGGCCGCTTGCTCCTGTAAACATAGCTGCCAGCGCTTTCTCAGCAAGCGCCAGGGCCGATTTCAAGCCCGAAGATCACGCGCAGGCCGCGCGCCCGCACCTCAATCCACCGTCTCGACAGCAACATGGCTGCGGCGGCAAGCGACGACAGCGCGCGGCGGCGGGCGCTGCGGGCGGGTTTATTCAAGAGCGCGGATCCGGTCATGCGATGAGACTCCTTGAAAGTGATGGTTGAGACGACGCCGCCACGCCACCAACCGCCAGCGCCACGGTGCGACGCCATGTTAATTGCGCACGCAACCCAGGGCGCCCCGCAGACCCCGAGTGCGCTGCGGGGGTATTTCGCTTGCTCTGTTGTTGATAGCTGTCCGCGCTTGATGTGCGGGCGCTAGAGGCGTAAAACACCTTGAAACAAGACCGCCGGCGGCGCGCCGTCAGCGCCCCGGCTTCGGGCCGCCGGCCTTCCAGACGAAGTACAGGCTCTGGCGCTGCAGGCGTTCGGCGTTGTCGGCGCTGAGCCACGGGTATTGCGCCAGCACGCGGGCCGCAAACGCCTCGGGCGCAACCTGCGCGCCGCCGGCCTGCGCCAGTTCGTAGGCGGTGGCGTGGCCGAACTTCATGGCGCCCTGGCAGGCTTCGTTCAGCTCATCGAGTTGCTGCGGATTCAATTGCGGGTGGCGCTGGCGCAGCCGGTCCTGGATCGGCGCCAGCCAGGTCTCGCCCCAGTCCATCGCCAGCTCCAGCCCGTCGTTGGGCAGCGCCTCGCGCGCGGGCGCGGGCGGGCCGCCCCGCGCCAGATTTTTCAGCCAGTTCAGCACTTGCGTTCGCTCCTGTGACGAAGCACCGTAGCGGCGGCGTGGCCGGCGGTCAAGCGGCGCGGCGGATGGCGGCCAGCACGCCGTCGGCCGCGTCATGGACCAGGTCGAGCACCTGCTCGAAGCCGGCATCGCCGCCGTAGTAGGGGTCCGGCACTTCGTTTGCCTGATGACGGGTGCAGAAGTCTGTCAGGCGGCGCAGCTTGGGGCGCTGATCGGGCGCACACAAGGCGCGCGCGGCGCTTTCGTTGGCCTCGTCCATCACCAGCACGAGGTCGAAATCGGCGAAGTCGCGCCGTGTGAGCTGGCGTGCGCGCTGGGCGCTCAGGTTCACGCCGCGCCGCAGTGCGTGCGCCTGCGCGCGCTCGTCGGGCGGGCGGCCAACGTGGTAGTCGTGCGTGCCGGCCGAATCAACCTGGATGCGGTCGGCCAGTCCGGCGTCGGCGATCTTGCGCTCCAGCACGCCATGCGCCGTCGGGCTGCGGCAGATGTTGCCCATGCAGACCATCAGCACGCGCAAGGGGCGCGCGGGCGTGGCGGGTGGCAGTTCGAGGCGGGGCAAGGAGCGTGACTCACTCATGATTTCATAGCTTGTCGCGCTGATTAGACGAGCGCTGGCGGCCTATTGGAGCATGAATCGCCATTCATGCGCGGGGCGCCGCGCCGGCCCCTTGCACCAACTGCGTCAGCAGCCAGCGCATGGCCTGGCGCTGTGGCTCGGCCGGCTCGCCGCGCGCGATGGCCAGCGCGGCGCGGTCGAACGCGGCCGACAACTGCGCGGCCAGCGCGTCGATCACCGCGCCCGCCAGCGCGGCCGGCGCCAGCGCGGCGCCCAGCCCGTCGCGCAGCGCGCTTGCGCCGGCGCGCTCGTGCAGTGCCAGCAGTTGCGCTGGCGGCAGCACGGCGGGCGCCTCCAGCAGCAGCAGGCGCGCGCGGCCCTGTCCGGCCATGGCGGCAAAGTAGCGTTCGGCGCCGTCGATCAGCGCCTGCAGCGGCGCGGCGGGAGGCGCATCGCCGGCTTCGATGTCGGCCGCCACTTCGTCCGCCGCCTGCTGCGCCACGGCGCGCAGCAGATCGGCCTTGTCGGCAAAGTGGTGGTACAGCGCCCCGCGCGTGACGCCGGCGGCCGCCACGATCTCGGGCGTGCCGGTGTCTGCATAGCCCTTGTCGACAAACAGCCGCCGCGCGGCGGCGATCAGCGTGGCTTGGGTGGCTTCGGTGCGGTCGGCGTTGGTGCGCGGCGGGTTGGGTTGCATACATGCAGCCTGTATGTTATTGTCGTGATGCATACAGATTGTATGTTTCTTCGACCAAGGAGTCCCGTCATGAAATGCACCCAGTTCTATCCCGTGCTGATGACCGGCCAGGTGGCCGACACGGCACGCTTTTTCATCGACCACCTGCGCTTCAAGGCGCTGTTCGAGAGCGATTGGTACGTGCACCTGCAATCCAGTGAAGACGACACCGTGAACCTGGCCGTGCTGCAGAAGGACCACGACACGGTGCCCAGGGCAGCGCGCGGCGCGTCGGCCGGCGGCGTGCTGCTGAACTTCGAGGTGGCCGATGTCGATGCCGAGTACGCCCGCGCGCAGCAGACGGGCCTCAAGATCGTGCTGCCGCTGCGAGACGAGGATTTCGGCCAGCGGCACTTCATCGCGCAAGGGCCGGAGGGCTTGCTGATCGACGTCATCACGCCCATCGAGCCCAGCGCGGCGTTCAAGGCGCTGTACCTGGAAGGCGCTGGGTAATCCTGAATTGATAGCTGCTCGCGCTTGTCTGTCAAGCGCTGGCGGCCTATTTCTTTCAAAGAGCGGCGGCGCGCCGCGTCAAAACGGCCGCTTCGGCCCGCCCGGCCCGCCAAAGCCCGGCGGCAGCGGCGGCATGCCACCGCCGCCCAGCATGCCGCCCAGGCCCTTGCCGCCGCCCATCTTGCGCATCAGCTTGGCCATGGCGCCGCCTTTGAACTGCTTCATCATGCCCTGCATCTGCTCGAACTCTTTCAGCAGGCGGTTCACTTCCTGCACCTGAACGCCGGCGCCAGCGGCGATGCGGCGCTTGCGCGTGGCTTTCAGCAACTCGGGTTTACGGCGCTCTTGCGGCGTCATGCTGTTGATGATGCCTTCCTTGCGCTTGATGTCCTTCTCGGCGCGCGCCAGGTCGGCGTCGGTCGCCTTGCCGGCGATCTGGCTGGGCAGCTTGTCCATCAGGCTGCCCAGGCCGCCCATCTGCTTCATTTGTTGCAGCTGGCCGAGGAAGTCCTGCAAATCAAAGCCGCTGCCGCTCTTGACCTTGTCGGCCAGCTTCTTGGCCGCCTCGATGTCGACGTTGGCCGTGACCTGCTCGACCAGCGCCACCACGTCGCCCATGCCCAGGATGCGGCCGGCGTGGCGCTCGGCGTCGAACACTTCCAGGCCGTCGATCTTTTCGCTGACACCGGCAAACTTGATCGGCGCACCGGTGACCTGCCGCACAGACAGCGCCGCGCCACCGCGCGAATCGCCGTCCATCTTGGTCAACACGATGCCGGTCAGCGGCAGCGCTTCCTTGAACGCCTTGGCGGTGTTGGCGGCGTCCTGACCTTGCATGGCGTCGACGACGAACAGCGTTTCGACGGGCTTGAGCGCGCCATGCAGCGTCTTGATCTCGGCCATCAACGCCTCGTCAATCGCCAGCCGGCCGGCGGTGTCGACGATCAGCACGTCGTAGAAGTGCTTTTTGGCGTGGTCGAGCGCGGCGCGGGCGATGTCGAGCGGTTTCTGATCGGGCGTGGAGGGGAACCAGTCGGCCCCGGCCTGCGCGGTGACGGTCTTGAGCTGCTCGATGGCGGCGGGGCGATAGACGTCGCCCGAAACGGTGAGCACCTTCTTCTTGCGCTTCTGGATCAGGTGGCGCGCCAGTTTGGCCGTGGTGGTGGTCTTGCCCGAGCCTTGCAGGCCGCTCATCAAAATCACCGCTGGCGGCTGCGCTGCCAGATCCAGGTCGGCCACGCCCTCGCCCATGGTCGCCGCCAGTTCGCGGTTGACGATGCCGACCAGCGCCTGGCCGGGTTTGAGGCTGCCCAGCACCTCCTGACCCATCGCCTTGTCCTTGACGCGGGCGATGAAGTCGCGCACCACGGGCAGCGCCACGTCGGCTTCAAGCAGCGCCATGCGCACCTCGCGCAGCATGTCCTGCACGTTGCTTTCGGTGATGCGGGCCTGGCCGCTGATCTTCTTGACCAGGCCAGAGAGTTTGTCGGTGAGGGCGGTGGCCATGTCGGTAGTCCAGCGCGAACAAGCCGCGCAACTCATGAAATCAGAAGGCCGCGGAGCAGGCCATTCGGGTGGCCGCCGCGGAGCGGGCTTGGCCCGGCCGCTGGCGGCGTCCCCCGTCAGGGGGGAAGGCGCGTGAGCGCCTCAGGGGGGTAAACTTTCTCCCATGATTCTAGCCAGCGCGTCTCCTGTCGGCCTGCTGCTCGGCGCAGCGGCCGCGCTGGCCTACGCGGTGCCGGCAGTGGCGGCGCGCGCCATCGGCGGCGTGACGGCGCGGCGCGTGCTGTTGCTGGCTTGGCTGCTGCACGGGCTGCTGCTGGCCTGGAACCTGTTTGGCGGCGCGCCGCGCTTCGGCTTTGCGCCGGCGCTGTCGATCACCGTGTGGCTGGTGCTGACGGCCTACGTGGTCGAGAGCCAGCTGTACCCGCAAATGCGCGCGCGCTGGGCGCTGGCCGGCTTTGGCGCGCTGACCATCGTGCTGGCGCTGCTGTTTCCGGGTGCGCCGCTGCCCGCCACTTCGTCGCCGCTGCTTCCGCTGCACTGGGCGCTCGGCATCGCCGCCTACGGCCTGTTTGCCGCCGCCGTGGCGCATGGCTGGTTGATGACGCGCGCCGAGGCGCAGATGCGCCACGCCTCGCCGGTGGCCGAGGGCGGCGTGCCGCTGCTCACGCTGGAGCGGTTGATGTTCCGCTTCGTCGGTGCCGGCTTCTTGCTGCTGACGCTGACCATGCTGGCCGGCATCTTCTTTGGCGAGCATTTGTACGGCGCCGCGCACACCGGCTGGCGCTGGGACCACAAGCGCATCTTCACGCTGCTGTCGTGGCTGGCCTTTGCCACCTTGCTGGTCGGTCGCTCGCTGTTCGGATGGCGCGGGCGCCGCGCGGTGCACATGCTGTACATCGGCGCCGGCCTGCTGCTGCTGGGCTACGCCGGCTCGCGTTTCGTGCTCGAGGTTTTGCTGGGGCGCACGGCGTGAAACTGCTCATCGTGCTGCTGGTGGTGCTGGCTGGCGTGTGGCTGTGGCGGCGCGGGCGCCGGCTGTCGGCACCCCGCGCGAACCGCGCCGCTGGCGCGCAAGCGTTGCCCATGGTGCGCTGCCAGCGCTGCGGCGTGCACGTGCCGGGCAACGAGGTGGTGACGGGCCGCGAAGGCGCCTACTGCAGCGCCGCCCATCGGCGCGAATCCGAGGGCGCTTAGATGGCGCCGCCCAGCCCGCGCGAGCGGCGCACGCGCTTCGTGGCGTCGCAGGCGCCGGGTTCTTCCTTGCCGCCATCCATGGCCCACGTGGCCGGCATGGTCGAGTCCGACGGCGCCACGGGCTTTGCGCGCCTGTGGACGGCCTTCATGTCGGCCCGGATTCTCATCGGGCTGGCGATTCTGGGCCTGCACCTAAGCCTGCACCTGCTGGGCCGCCCCACCTCCGGCTGGCTGCTGGCCTGGTGCGGCGCCTATGTGGTGCTGGCCGCGGCGGTGCGCCTGCTGGGTAAACCCAGCCTGCCGGGGCGGCCGTTCGATCCGCAGTGGCTGCCGACGGTGGGCGTCGATCTGGTGTTTTTCGCCGTGCTGCAGCTGCAGCCGGCCACGCAACCGATCAACTACACGCCCTTGCTGGCGCTGCCGGTGTTGATGGCGGCCATCATGGGCTCTCGCCCGCTGGCGCTGGGCACGGCAGCGCTGGTCACGCTGATGCTGCTCGGCCACGCGGCGTGGACCATGGGCGATGCCGCCGTCGCCAGCGCGGCAGACATGGGGCAGGCGGGGCTGACCGGGGCCGGTTTGTTGCTGCTGGCCTTTCTCACCAACCAGATGGCCGCGCGGCTGGCGCGCGAGGAAAGCATTGCGCGCGGCAACCGCATCGAGGCGCAGGTGCAGGCGCTGGTCAACAACCTGGTGGTCGAATCGCTGCCGGATGGCGTGCTGGTGGTCGATTCGAACTACCTGGTGCGCACCGCCAACCCGGCGGCGCACGTCATGCTGGGGTCGGACGAGGAGGTGACGCCACACGTGTTCAGCCTGCGCGACAACCCGGCCTGGCTGCAGCTGATGCACATCGCGCAGCTGACGTTTGCCGACTCGCCGGTCGATGCGGCGGACGTCATCCTGCACCACGAAGACCGCATGACCAGCCGGCTGCAGGTGCGCACGCAGCGCACGCCGCCCATCGGCGATGGCGGCATCAGCCTGTGCGTGATGTTTTTGCAGGATTTGCGCGAGGCCGAAGCGCGCCTGCGCACCGAAAAATTGGCCGCCATGGGCCGCATGTCGGCCGCCGTGGCGCATGAAATCCGCAACCCGCTGGCCGCCATCAGCCAGGCCAATGCGCTGCTCGACGAAGACCTGGTACAGCCAGCCCAGCGGCGCCTGACCACCATGGTGCGGCAGAACGCCGAGCGGCTGCAGCACATTGTCGAAGACGTGCTCGACATCGCCCGCGCGCAAGGCCAGGCCGATGCGGCCGAGATGCACACGCTGGCGCTCGATGCCGAAACCGCCGCCTTTTGCGCCGAATGGGTGCATCAGCACGGCGCCTCCCCGCGCGTGCGGGTGGCGCTGAACACGCCGGAGGTTCAGGTGCAGTTCGCGCGCGAACACCTGCGCCGCATTCTGGTCAATCTGCTCGACAACGCGGCGCGCTACGGCTCGGAGCGCGCCGGCGCGATCCAGGTCGCGACGCACGCCGTGCGCCATGGCCCGGCCGTGCTGATGGTGTGGAGCGATGGCGCGGCCATGGAGCCGGCAGTGCGGCGCCACCTGTTCGAGCCCTTTTTCTCGTCCGAGAGCCGCTCGTCGGGCCTGGGCCTGTTCATCTGCCGCGAACTGTGCGAGCGCCATGGCGCCAGCGTGGGCTACGAGCGCACCTCGCGTGAGCAAAATGGGCAGATCGTCGAAGGCAACGAGTTCTTCGTCAGTTTTCGGCGCGCCCACAGCGGCCATTCGACATTCAATCTGCAAGACACTCAGTTCCCATGAACTCCCCCGAGACTGTGCCCGGCGCCGCGCGCGTGCTGGTGGTGGACGATGAACCCGACCTGCGCACGCTGTATGAGCTGACCCTGCTGCGCGAAGGCCACCACGTCGATGCTGCTGGTTCGCTGGCCGAAGCGCGCGAGCGGCTGGCCAGCGGCGCCTTCGACGTCGTCATCACCGACATGCGCCTGCCCGACGGCCTGGGGCTGGAGCTGCTGCGCGACCTGGCGACGACCCAGCGCAAGGAGCGCTGCATCATGATCACCGCCTACGGCTCGGCCGAGAACGCGGTCGAGGCGTTGAAGTGTGGCGCCTTCGACTACCTGACCAAGCCGGTCGATCTGAAGCAGTTTCGCGGCGTGGTGGCGTCGGCGCTGCAGGCGCCCGAGCGCGCCGCCGCCGCGCCACGCGCGACCGCCTCGCCCGCAGCACCTGCCGCGTCCGCACCCATCGCCGACGCGACGCCCGCGGTGGCCAGCCCGGCCGCCGACCCGGTGGCACAAGGCGCGCTGGCCCGCCTGGTCGGCGATTCGGCGGCGATGCGCGCAGTCAAGCACCGCATCGCCAAGGTCGCGCGCAGCATGGCGCCGGTGCTGGTGCATGGCGAATCGGGCACCGGCAAGGAACTGGTGGCGGGCGCCGTGCACGCCTGCAGCCACCGATCAAGCGGCCCCTTCGTGCCCGTGAACTGCGGCGCGATCCCCGAGAACCTGCTGGAAGCCGAGTTTTTCGGCGCCCGCAAAGGCTCGTACACCGGCGCCGCGCAAGACCGTGAAGGCTTCTTCCAGGCCGCGCGTGGCGGCACTTTGTTTCTTGACGAAATCGGCGATCTGCCACTGGCCATGCAGGCCAAGCTGTTGCGCGCGATTCAGGAGCGGCGCGTGCGCGCGCTGGGCGACACGCAGGAAGAAGCGGTGGACGTGCGCATCGTCAGCGCCACGCACAAGGACCTGGCGGCCGAAGTGCAGGCCGGGCGTTTTCGCCAGGACTTGTTCTACCGTCTCAACGTGATCGAGATCGTGGTGCCGCCGCTGCGCGAGCGGCGCGAAGACCTGCCCGCGCTGTGCCAGGCGCTGCTGGCGCGCATCGCGGCAGATTCGGGCGCGCCGGTGGTCAGCCTGTCGGCGCGGCAGATGGCCGAGATCGCCGCCGCGCCACTGGATGGCAACGTGCGCGAATTGGAGAACCTGCTGCACCGCGCCGTGGCGCTCGGCGAAGCCGGCGATTCAGGCTTTGGCGAGCTGCCAGCGCCCGTCCATCAAGCGCCGGCAGCTATCAATATAAAAGCGCCCGATGCCGTCCCACCACCCGCAGAGCCTGACCTTGCGGTCGAGCCAGCCGCATCGCTGCCGCCCAATCTTGAAAGCTGGCTCGATGCACAAGAGCGCGCGGTGCTGGTGCGTGCGCTGGGCGAGACGGGCTTCAACCGCACCGCCGCCGCCGCGCGGCTGGGCCTGAATCTGCGCCAGATGCGCTACCGCATGATGCGCCTGGGCATCACGGCACCCAGCGACGATGCGGGCGACGATGCCGGCTGACACCACGTCTCAAGACGCGTGGCAGGGCGGCTGGTGGCGTGGCGCAGAGCCGCTGCCCTCGCCCAATTTCGGCCCGCGCCCGGCCGGAGCGCCCATCGACCTGATCGTCGTGCACTCGATCAGCCTGCCGCCGGGCGAGTTCGAAGGCGATTTCGTGCAGGCGCTGTTCACCAACCGGCTCGACTGGGACGCGCACCCCTACTTCGAGCAGATTCGCGGACTGGAAGTGTCGGCGCATTTCTACGTGCGGCGCGACGGCGCGGCGTGGCAGTTTGTCAGCTGCGATGACCGCGCCTGGCACGCTGGCGCATCGAGCTTTTGCGGCCGCGACAACTGCAACGATTATTCGGTGGGCATCGAGCTGGAAGGTCTCGAAGGCGGCCACTTCGAGCCAGCGCAGTACGCCACGCTGGCGCGCCTGTGCACGGCGCTGGCGGCGCACTACCCCATCGAAGCAGTTGCAGGGCACGAGCACATCGCGCCCGGGCGCAAGCAAGACCCGGGGCCAGGCTTCGACTGGCGCCGCTTGCAGCAATTTCTCAGCTGGCCCGACCAGCGCTTTCCTCGCGGCACGCTGGCCTGACAGCTCAGGCGCCGCGCGCGTGGCAATCGCGCAAAACACAATAGGTAGTGGTTGAACTCAAGCGGAACACTAGATATAGTGTCCCTGTTCGCCATGCGCCGACGCCATAAAAAGCACAAAGAGACCCCCGTCGCGCCGCGCAACCCCCGCACGACAACAGCTTACCGAGAGGACCTCATGCAAACTGCCCGCGGCGCCGCGCCCGCCCTCAGCACACCCACGCGCTTTCCGGCCACGCCCGCGGCCCCCGCTGCAACGGCCGCGCCGCACACGCTGACGCACTACCAGATCATGCGGCGCAACGGCGCCGTGGTGGCCTTCGAGCCCAGCAAGATCGCCGTCGCCATGATGAAGGCCTTTTTGGCCGTGCATGGCACGCAGGGCGCGGCATCGGCCAGCGTGCGCGAGGTGGTCGATGGCCTGACGCAGGCCGTGGTGCGGGCGCTGATGCGCTCGCGTCCGGGCGGCGGCACCTTCCACATCGAAGACGTGCAGGACCAGGTCGAACTCGGCCTGATGCGCGGCGGCCACCACGAGGTGGCGCGCGCCTACGTGCTGTACCGCGAACGCCGCGCGCAAGAGCGCGCGCAGCAGCAGGCCGAGGTCGCGGCGCCGGCATCGACCCTGCGTGTACTACAAAAAGGTGAGCTGGTCGCGCTTGACCAGCAAGCGCTGGAGGCACTTTTTTCTCAAGCCTGCGCCAATCTGGACGCTGACGTCAAGCCCGAGCCGATCCTGGCCGAAACGCTGCGCAACCTGTACGACGGCGTGCCGGCGGAAGAGGTCTACAAGGCCGCCATCCTGGCCGCGCGCACGCTGATCGAGAAGGAGCCCGACTACACCTACGCCACCGCGCGCCTGCTGCTGCACACCATCGCGGCCGAGGTGCTGGGCGAGACCGTGGGCCTGCCCGAGCTGGCCGCGCGCTACGCCGACTACTTTCCGCAGTTCATCAAAAAGGGCGTCGACAACGAGCTGCTCGACGAGCGCCTGCAGCAGTTCGATCTGGCGCGGCTGGGCGCGGCGCTCAAGCCCGAGCGCGACCTGAAGTTCGACTACCTGGGCCTGCAGACGCTGTACGACCGCTACTTCCTGCACGTGCGCAAGACGCGCATCGAGCTGCCGCAAGCCTTCTTCATGCGCGTGGCCATGGGCCTGGCGCTGAACGAGATCGACCGCGAGGCGCGCGCCATCGAGTTCTACGAAGTGCTGTCGTCCTTCGATTTCATGAGCAGCACGCCCACGCTGTTCAACAGCGGCACGCTGCGCTCGCAGTTGTCGAGCTGCTACCTGACCACCGTGCCGGACGACCTGGACGGCATCTACGAATCGATCAAGGAGAACGCGCTGCTGTCGAAGTTTGCCGGTGGCCTGGGCAACGACTGGACGCGCGTGCGTGCGCTCGGCAGCCACATCAAGGGCACCAATGGCGAATCGCAGGGCGTGGTGCCGTTTTTGAAAGTGGTCAACGACACCGCTGTGGCCGTCAACCAGGGCGGCAAGCGCAAGGGCGCGGTCTGCACCTATCTGGAAACCTGGCACCTCGACATCGAGGAGTTCCTGGAGCTGCGCAAGAACACCGGCGACGACCGCCGCCGCACGCACGACATGAACACGGCCAATTGGATTCCCGACCTGTTCATGCGCCGCGTAATGGAAAAAGGCACGTGGACCTTGTTTTCGCCCAGCGACGTGCCCGACCTGCACGACAAGTTCGGCGCTGACTTCGAGCGCGCCTACGTGGCCTATGAAGAACGTGCGGCGCGTGGCGAGATCAGCCCCAGCAAGACTCTGCCCGCCAACGACCTGTGGCGCAAGATGCTCTCGATGCTGTTCGAGACCGGCCATCCCTGGATCACCTTCAAGGACGCCTGCAACGTGCGCAGCCCGCAGCAGCATGCGGGCGTGGTGCACTCCAGCAACCTGTGCACCGAGATCACGCTCAACACCAGCGACACTGAAACGGCGGTCTGCAACCTGGGTTCGGTCAACCTGCTGCAGCACCTGAAGGACGGCCGCATCGATCACGACAAGCTGAAGCAGACCGTGTCGACCGCCATGCGCATGCTCGACAACGTGATCGACATCAACTATTACGCGGTGAAGAAGGCGCGCGACTCCAACCTGCGGCACCGCCCGGTCGGCTTGGGCGTGATGGGTTTTCAGGACGCCTTGTACGCGCTGCGCATTCCGTATGCGTCCGACGACGCGGTGCGCTTTGCCGACGAGTCGATGGAAGCCATCTGCTACCACGCTTACTGGGCCAGCACCGAGCTGGCCGCAGAGCGCGGGCGCTATTCGAGCTACAAGGGCTCGCTGTGGGACCAGGGCGTGCTGCCGCTCGACACGCTGAACCTGCTGGAGCAGGCGCGCGGTGGCTATATAGAGGTGAATCGCTCCGCCACGCTCGACTGGGACGCGCTGCGCCAGAAGATCGCGCGCGATGGCATGCGCAACAGCAATTGCGTGGCCATTGCGCCCACCGCGACCATCAGCAACATCATCGGCGTCGATGCCTCGATCGAGCCCTGCTTTGGCAACCTGTCGGTCAAGAGCAACCTGTCGGGCGAGTTCACCATCATCAACCACGGCCTGGTGAAAGACCTCAAGCGCCTGGGCCTGTGGGACGACGTGATGGTGATGGACCTCAAGCACTTCGACGGCTCGCTGCGCCCCATCGACCGCGTGCCGCAAGACATCAAGGCGCTGTATGCCACGGCTTTCGAGGTCGAGCCGCAATGGCTGGTCGAAGCCGCCGCGCGGCGCCAGAAGTGGATCGACCAGGCGCAGAGCCTCAACATCTACATGGCCGGTGCCAGCGGCAAGAAGCTCGACGACACCTACAAGCTGGCGTGGCTGCGCGGCTTGAAAACCACCTACTACCTGCGCACCAGCAGCGCCACGCACGCCGAAAAATCCACCGTGCAATCGGGGCGCCTGAACGCGGTGCCGAGCAACGACGATGGCGCGACGCGCATGAGCGCGCTCGATGCCGCTGCCCCATCCGCGCGTGCGCAGATGGATGCCGAGCCCGCCACCGACATCAAGTTCTGCGCCATCGATGACCCTGGCTGCGAAGCCTGCCAGTGATCGTTTCGCGATCGCAAGGCGCGCCATGCGATGCCTTGCCGCAACACAAATGACGCATCAACCCATGAGCAACGTGAAGGAATGCTTTGCAATTCATCTCGTTGCTCCCATAATCGGAGCATCTGAAAAATCATGTTGACCTGGGACGACGACGCCACCCCCACCGCGCTGCAACCGAGACTGCAGCAGGTGACCGATCTGCCGCGCCATGCAGCGGCGGGCATCGCTGCCCTCAAGACCGAAGACGTGCCGCTGGTGGCCCCCACCAAGTCGGCGCAGCAAGCAACGAACGCCGACACGCGCCAGCGCCGCGTCAACGCGGCCGACAAGCGCATCATCAACGGCCAGACCGACGTCAACCAGCTGGTGCCGTTCAAGTACAAGTGGGCCTGGGAAAAGTACCTGGCCACCTGCGCCAACCACTGGATGCCGCAGGAAATCAACATGAACCGCGACATCGCGCTGTGGAAGTCGCCAAACGGCCTGACCGAAGACGAGCGCCGCATCGTCAAGCGCAACCTGGGCTTCTTCGTCACCGCCGACTCGCTGGCCGCCAACAACATCGTGCTGGGCACGTACCGCCACATCACGGCGCCCGAGTGCCGCCAGTTTTTGTTGCGCCAGGCGTTTGAAGAAGCCATCCACACCCACGCCTACCAGTACATCGTCGAGTCGCTCGGCCTGGACGAGGCGGAAATCTTCAACGCCTACCACGAGGTGCAGTCGATCCGCGACAAGGACGAGTTCCTGATCCCGTTCATCGACGCCATCATGGATCCGCAGTTTGTCACCGGCACGCCCGAGGCCGACCAGACGCTGCTGAAAAGCCTGATCGTCTTCGCCTGCCTGATGGAAGGGCTGTTCTTCTACGTGGGCTTCACGCAGATCCTGGCGCTGGGCCGCCAGAACAAGATGACCGGCGCGGCCGAGCAGTACCAGTACATCCTGCGCGACGAGTCGATGCACTGCAACTTCGGCATCGACCTGATCAACCAGATCAAGCTGGAGAATCCGCACCTGTGGACGCCGGCGTTCAAGGCCGAGCTCAAGGGCTTGTTCGAACGTGCGGTCGAGTTGGAATACCGCTATGCCGAAGACACCATGCCGCGCGGCGTGCTCGGCATGAATGCGTCCATGTTCAAGGGCTACCTGCGCTACATCGCCAACCGGCGCGCCACGCAGATCGGCCTGGAGGCGCTCTTTCCCAATGAAGAGAATCCGTTCCCCTGGATGAGCGAGATGATCGACCTGAAGAAAGAACGCAATTTCTTTGAAACGCGTGTCATCGAATACCAATCCGGTGGTGCGCTGTCGTGGGACTAGAGCCCGTGCTTGTTTCGCAGCCCTTCTTGAGCGCCCGGCAGCGGCGTACGGGCTGCCTCGGTGTTCATGGCGATGGGGTCTTTCTCCATCGCCATGGATCGCTTCTCGCGTCCAACAGGCGTGAAGCGTTTCCTGCTGTTGATAGTTAGTTCAACTTGATCAAGGAGAAAAAAATGGCAACTGCAAAAAAAGCACCGGCTAAAAAAGCTGCGGCAAAGAAGGCTCCGGCCAAGAAGGCACCCGCGAAGAAAGTAGCGGCCAAGAAAGCGGCACCGGCCAAGAAAGTCG